>USPE01000190.1 GCA_900556545.1 uncultured Peptococcaceae bacterium
GCAATCTCTTTGCAGAAAGTCCACCTCTGGATGGAGATTTCTGCCGACTGTCCAATCGTGGCAGACGCAGTCTGACAAAGATGGACAGGCTAAGAAATGTCCAGAGCAGCGTGTGGACGGTGCAATAGATATTGCCCGATATCAATAATAGAAAGCAGGCAGCCGAAAAGGCTGCTTTTTTCATTTATGCAGATAGCGTTCGTATGATACCAAGTTATCTTATCTGCTGAAAAATGGTGACAAAAACTACAGGCACATATAAGTGAATTTAATGCTATATTAAAATTCAGCTGTGCTATAATGGATAGTATCAGTGATTATGGTGAGGAGGGAACAGTGTGAGTTATATTCGAGCCAATGAGTTTACATTGCGCAAGGAAACAACAGATTATATTTTCCGGTATGCGCCGGAGCTGGGCTACAGTGATGATGAGATTGAAGAATATCTGGCATCTTTTGACCGGAAATTTTTAAAAGTATTTTATGAAAAAGCCAAAGCAGAGGACGAAACATCTATTGTGACGAAGGATTTGGATGCCTTTATTAACGGGCATGCTTATGGATATGGCACAAGATTTTGTCTATTGCGGTACGGCAGATAAAGGCAGGTGCTGAAATGTTTTATGATTATGCAAAGGTGCATGTAAAAGCAGGCGACGGCGGCAACGGAATTGTGGCCTGGCGTCGTGAAAAATATGTGCCCATGGGAGGGCCGGCCGGCGGTGATGGCGGCGACGGCGGCTCCATTATTTTAGAGGCGGATAATAATCTGCGTACATTGATCGATTTTCGCTATAATACCCACTACAAAGCGGATCGGGGCAAGCATGGCCAGGGCAGCAGCATGCATGGCAGCAATGCGGAGAATAAAATATTGCGTGTGCCGGTGGGAACCGTTGTGCGTGATGCCGATACGCAGCAGATTCTGGCTGATTTAACCAGCGCCGGGCAGCGTGTTACAGTAGCCAAAGGCGGCAGAGGCGGCAGAGGGAATACCCATTTTGTCAGCTCTACCCATCGGGCGCCTACGCTGGCCGAAAATGGAGATGCCGGTGAAGAACGCTGGATTACGCTGGAATTAAAATTGCTGGCTGATGTGGGTTTGGTTGGTTTCCCAAACGTAGGGAAATCCACGATCATCTCTCATGTGTCTGCGGCCAAACCTAAGATTGCCGATTATCACTTTACCACCATTGTTCCTAATTTGGGCATGGTAAAGGTGGATGAGGGCCGCAGCTTTGTAATGGCGGATATTCCCGGATTAATTGAGGGTGCTGCCGACGGAGCCGGTTTGGGGCATCGTTTTTTGCGGCATACAGAGCGCACAAAGGTGCTGGTGCATGTGCTGGATATCAGCGGTTCGGAGGGACGAAACCCATTAGAGGATTTTGCCATTGTTAATCAGGAGTTGGAAAAATATAATCCGACTTTGATGAAACGGCCTATGCTGATTGCTGCCAACAAAACTGATATTATGGGCGAAATTGATTACTTGGAACTGTGGCAGCAGCAACTGCCTGATTATGAGGTATTTCCAATTTCGGCGGCTCCCGGACAGGGGCTGAAGCCGTTGGTGTATCGGTTGGCAGAACTGGTGGAACAGGTAGAGCTGGAACCGGAAGAAGTAGTGCCGACAGAAGAAGTGAAAGTTACAAAAGTAGTAGAAGATGAAGTAAAATTTGTGATTGAACAGGATGAAACAGGTGTTTTTGTGGTGTCCGGGCCGGAAATCGAACGCCACTGGAGAAGAACAAACTTTGTCAATGATGATGCAGTATCAAGATTTTTGCAGATTGTAGAAGCGATGGGTGTTGTAAAAGCATTGCGGGAACAGGGCTGTAAAGATGGAGACACCGTAAGAATTAAGGATGTAGAATTCGATTTTATGGACTAATTTGGGGGAAATATACTGATGGAGCTTCTGTTTTTTTTTCTAGGCGGTTTGGGGATGTTTCTGTTTTCCATGAAATCCATGTCCGACGGCTTACAGGCACTAGCCGGAGATAAGCTGCGGGATATTCTGGAAAAAGGTACAAAAACACCAATCCGTGGTATTCTGACAGGCACTTTGGTGACAGGCTTAATTCAGAGCAGTGCTGCAACCACTGTTCTGGCTATTGGGCTGGTAAACTCTCGTTTAATGACGCTGCGTCAGGCAATCGGCGTTATTATGGGGGCAAATATCGGGACAACAGTTACCGCGTTTTTAATTGGGTTTAAATTGTCTGACTATTCTCTGCCAATCGTATTTGTTGGCGCATTTTTACTGTTTTTTGCAAAAAAAGAAAACTGGCTGCATTTGGGTCAGGTTATATTAGGATTTGGTTTGTTGTTCTACGGTATGGACGTAATGGGACAGGGATTAAAGCCGTTGGCCCAATCGGCGCTCTTTACTGATTTGATGATTGGTGTAGAAGGCAACATCTTTTTGGGCGTAGCTGTTGGCGCGATCCTGACAGCGGTGGTACAGAGCAGTAGTGCTACCATTGGGATTATGCAGGAGCTGGCTTATCAGGGTGTCATGACCTACAATCAGGTAGTGCCGCTGCTGTTCGGCAGTAATATTGGGACAACAGTGACCGCATTGTTGGCTGGTTTGGGTACTTCTGTTAATGCGAAACGGGCTTCTATTGTCAATCTGATGTTTAATACTATTGGGACATTCATCTTTTTGCCGTTGTTTGTGTTGGGCATCTTCCCGTTTTTGGTAGAACTGGTGGCCAGCTTTACGCCCGGCGGCTGGGAAGGCATGAATGTAAAAATGCAGATTGCAGAAACCCATGGGATGTTCAACATTACCAATACCATTTTGTTTTTGCCTTTTGTAGGTTTGCTGGATAAGCTGGTTTGCAAGGTGATACCGGATAAAGAGGATGACAGAGATTTGATGCTGCAGCCAAAGTATCTGGAAAAACGGTTATTGGGCAATATGCCAATGGCATTGTCCAATGCCAGCCGTGAAATGCTGCATATGGGCCGTATGGCGGCAGAGGCTGTGGAATATGCGGTGGATTATTATTTCTTGCATGGCGATGAAGACAAAGAGGAAGCGCTGCGCAGGGAAAATATTGTAGATATTTTGGAACAGGCTATTACTCACTATGTCATTGATGCCACCTATGGGCATGATGTCAATCATGTGCTGTCGCAGCGCAGTTATATGATTTTGCAGGCTGTAGGCGATTTGGAACGAGTGGGCGATCATGCGGAAAATCTGGTGGAACTGACCGATTATTGTAAAGAAAATAAAATTGAAATGTCCAAAGAGGCCAACGAGGGTCTGCGGGAGATGATGCAGGCTGTTAATAAGGCTATGGCAGACAGCTTGACCGCGCTGCGCAACAATAATGTAACATTGGCACGACAGGTAATTGAGCAGGATGACATTATTGATGACATGGAAAGCAATTTGCGGAAGGGACACATCGCCCGGTTAAATGCCGGTGCTTGCAGTGCGGCAGCCGGTGCGGTTTACCTGGATATTTTGTCCAACCTGGAACGAATTGGCGATCATGCGGTAAATCTGGCCAAAGCAGTGCTGGAAGATCAGGAAAAGAAATAAGTTGTATCTCATCATAAAGTAAAATTGGAGGCTGTTGCGCAGCAGAAAAGTTATTACAAGACTTTTGCGCGGCAGCCTCTATTTTGCAGTAACTGGTTCTATCAAATTTGATGGGGAAGGAAAAATGACCGAATATACATTACATTATAAAAAAGTAAAAAATATCACATTGCGGATTACGGCTCAGGGCCATGTTGAAGTGACAGCGCCTTTTAAGACTGACAAAAAAAGAGTGGAGCAGTTTATTCAGCAAAAACAGCAGTGGATTATGCAGCATCAGCAAAAAATTGCTCAATTACAGCAACAACGGCAGCTGCAAGGGCTGCACAATCAATATGTGGATGGCGGGCAAATTGCTTATTTGGGGCAGATGTATCCGCTGCATGTGGAACAGCAGGGCAAACGGGGATGGCAGTGGGATCAAACTGCGCTTTTGGTGCAGGGCTGCAGCAATGAGGAGCAGTGCCGGCAGATGGTAGAGGTTTTTTACCGTACGCAGCTAAGTGCAGTGATATTGCCCCCATTGGATTTGGCAGTGCGCCAGCGTTTGCAATCCCTTTCACTGCCGCAGCCGGAGTTTACCGTGCGGAAGATGCGGGCCAGTTGGGGATTATGCTATAGCCAGAGCCATAAAATTGTTTTGAATTTGTGGCTGGCCATGGCACCGCTGGATTGCATCCAACAGGTGATGATACATGAATATCTGCATTTTTGTCAGAGCAACCACGGACCGCAATTTTACGCACTGATGGAACGATTTGAACCACAATATAGGCAGTTAAAACAGAAACTGTCTGTGCTGGTGAATTTGCGGGAATTGGCAGAGTGAATTATAAAATGAAAGCCAGTGTAAAGTCTTTGTAACATAGCAAGTCTGCGTATTCTGCGGTATGCTGGTGCTTTTCCAAAGCCCGCCAATGAGATAGCGTAAAGTTTTTGTAGAAAATCGTGATG
Organism: uncultured Peptococcaceae bacterium; assembly: GCA_900556545.1. Lineage (GTDB taxonomy): Bacteria > Bacillota > Peptococcia > Peptococcales > Peptococcaceae > UBA7185. The sequence continues at coordinate 4,517 of USPE01000190.1, forward strand.
CACAAATTCGG
>USPE01000191.1 GCA_900556545.1 uncultured Peptococcaceae bacterium
TAGCTAAAGTGGTCCACAGCGGTGGGGTAATGGTTGGCGGTGTGCAAACCAATTGTAAGTTTTCTCTTTGTGCCCCGGCTTCTACAAATTTTTGAAGATTAGGCAGTTTGCCTTCTTTCAAATATTTGGATGTTAATTTGGGATCCAACCCGTCTACACCCAGTAATAATACTTTGTTAGTTAATGGCTTATTCATAACATTTCCTCCTTTTATGTATTGCATCAGCAATTTCTATGAGTTAATCATACGTCTTTTTTTCTGTCTTGCATATAAGGACTTCCGTGACGATTTTAGAAAGCATCAATAAGAACTTGACAATGTATTCATAATGCAAGGATTATTTTTGTGTATAAAATAGGGATTATAGTATCGTTAAAACAAGACACCATTCTTGAAAGTGCAATAAAACGGCTTTTTAAGGATTTCTGTTGAGAATAGCATAGGCAGAACCATGTTTAATAGATTGAGAACTGTCAAGAGGCAGAAGTAAGTCGTCAATAAATTCATGATACACGATGACAGCGGTGCATTATATAATAAGAAAAAGAATCTGTTGAACAAGGAGGTAAGCTTTCGCAACAAATCGTTGCAGGAGCAGGGCAATTTGGAAACGAACTGCTGATATGCAAGCGGCAAACTGCGTTATATAATAAGTATAAAGAAAAATTGAAAAAGCAGAGAGAAAGGGTATTGGTGAAAATATTTGCCAATGCCCTGTCCGCATTTCTGCTGAAGTGAAGCCTGTATGTGAGGAGGACCATAATATGGAACAGAAAAGTAGATTAGAGATTATGAAAGCCAGAGCAAAGCGTTGTGTGTGCAAGTATTGCGGCGGCAAGCTGGAGCTGCGCCGCATTGCTTTTAGTGACTACGGAGAGGCCAGAAGTGAGCTGTATTGCCCGGTGTGTCAGCGCATTGAGTTTGGCACCGAGCCGGAAATTTATCAGAGCGCTACTTATTTTGTAGACAATCTGGAGTTTAATCATTATCCTGGTTTGGATGACAATGAAAAAACAAGAAGAATGAATGTGGCCAAGATATGTGAAATTATGGCCTGGGGCGATAAAAATATCGGCATTTTGAGCGAGGAAGGATATTCGGTGCCGGTGAAGCTGGAGATTGAGCAGATTGGGCAGACCGCTGTATTTGAAGATAAAGATTTAATCGATACGGATAACGCCGGGCAGACTGAGGCGTGAGAGGAGCGGAATGGGAATGGAACCAATTATAAAAATCAATCAGCTCTCCTATAAATCGGGCTATACCTATCTGCTGCGGGACATCAACTGGGAGGTAAAACAAGGGGAGCACTGGGTGGTGTTTGGCTTAAACGGCAGTGGAAAAACCACACTGCTGAGCATGATTGCCGGGTATCGAAAGCAGACCCATGGTTCGCTGCAATTGTTTGGAGAACCGTACAGTGATGAGAATGTATTTGATTTTCGCAAAAAGGTGGGCTGGGTCAGCAGTTCTTTTTTTGATAAATATATGAATCGGGAGTCGGCTTTGAATATTGTGCTGTCCGGTTTGTCCGGCACATTGGGGTTGAGCGGCGGCATTACCAATCAACAGGTCAAGATGGCCAAGCAGCTGTTAAAGCAGTTTCATCTGGGAGATAAAATAGATTATCCCTTTGATCTGCTGTCCAAAGGGGAACGGCAAAACGTGCTGATCGCCCGCGCCTTGCTGCCGCAGCCGGAAATTTTGCTGATGGATGAGCCCAGCACCGGTCTGGATGTGCTGGCCAAAGAATATATGCTCAGTGTGGTGCGGGAGCTGGCGGCAAACACCGGCATCACCATATTGTATGTAACCCACTATGCCGAGGAAATTCAGCCATTGTTTCAACACAGTATGTTGTTGAAACGGGGCCGCATTTATGCCAAAGGGATGACAGAGGATTTGTTCCAGGATGAACCGTTATCCGGATTTTTGGAATATCCGGTGCGGTGCAGCAGAGATCAGGGCGGTTATCAGATTCATGCCAATGTGACTTCGGATATCTGTCAGCTGTTGAATAGTCAGGGGGTGTGAGCAATGGGTGTCAATCGAGATGAAATGTGCGCCCAGCGTATTGGGCTGATTGCTGAAATGGGCAGCATGGAGGAAGAAATCACCGTATTTGGCTGTTGCTATTTGGAAGGCGGCAAGGTAAAATATCGGGTGAGCAGCGATAAAGCAGAAATTTATCATTTTTTGCTGGAGGCGTCTGATCTGGGGTTGTTTCCCACGCCGGTGCATGAACTGACTGTTCGCCAGCTGATTCCGGCGGGCAGCAAGGATGAAGTGTTATATCAGGTGAAGCGAAAACTGGCGCAAAATTTGCAGGTGTTATATCCGGCGGACTATTTTGCACAGATGAAGCCCTTTGCTGAGCAGGAAGCCAGTAATGTGGCATGGCCGTTGCTGGAGCAGCTGCGGGAGGACATGGAAGGTTTGTTTGAAGCCGATGAATTGCAATTGTATGAAATGCTGCTGCGGCAGTGCTGTCAGAAAAAGCTGGTGGACGATAAGCATAAGCAGCAAGCCTGGGATTGGCTGGAGAAAAATCGCAACCAGATGGAAGATGATATTGTCATCAAAGAAAAAAATGAAAGAACCTTTTATGGCATTTTATATCTGAATGCAGATGGCACCTACGGCAGTAAAATCAATCTGGAGCTGGAACGGGTGATGGAGGAAAAAATTTCGTTGGAGCAGAAAGGCGTGCTGGTGAGTCCGGTATTGCACAAAACATTCTGGTACAGTGAATCCAACCAGCTGGCAGCATTGCGAGGGAAATTTACCGATTGGCTGAAAGCGCTGGCCGGTACACGGCTAAAAACCATATTGGAACAGATGCAGGCCTTTGCGCCGGCGATCCATGAGGCTGACTATGGGCGGATGCTGGAGCAGGCAGCCCACTTGCCCCGGGAGAGTCAGTTTGCCATGCAGTGGTATGGTAAGGTGTGGAATGTGAAGTAAGGTAAGTTGATATACACATATAGAAAGACTTTTTAACAGCAATCCCCTTAAACAGATATGGTGGGTAACCAAAATTTGTTTAAGGGGATTGTTGTTCATAAAAAAATATTTTAAAAATAGATCTTATTATTTTCCATAAAATCCACAAATGCCTTGCCCGCTTCATTTAATTGGGGATGGATGTGAACTGCCAAAGAGATGGAAAACCGCATGTCTTCTTGAAATGGAATTAATTTAACTTGATTATACAGAGCATTTTCTTCTAAATTTTTCTTGTGGGCCAAATTGCTGCTGAGTCCAACATAACGTCCGCTGAGCAATGCCTGTGCATAGGCGCGTGAACTATTGGAAGTAAAAGCAACATTACCATCATATCTAGTAAATAATTTAGTAAAAATGCTTTCGTTATCTTTATTTATGGACGGAAGCGCAATTGGGTACTGGGCAAAATCATTGAGTGTGATAGATTTTGTATCGGACAAAGGAGTATCTTTATTCACGACGCAGTAATAGGTATCTTCCAGCAGCGGAGTTAAACGAATATGTTCCATATAAGGCTGGTAGAGTTCAGAAAACAAGGGATTGTTTAAAATCACTACAACGCCAACCTTTTGCGGGTGTAAAGTGATCTGCTGTAAAATATGGGTTACCTCTGTATTTTCGAGATGAATTTGCAGAGAGGGGTAAAGGTCTGCAAAAATTTGCAGCAATGAAGGCAGCACTGAAAAGCTCACCAGATCTGAGCCTAAAATTTGAAGCTTTCCTGCAATATCCGGCCGCACTTCTAAGGCTGCGACATTGGAACGCAGCTGGGCAAAATCAGCAACGGTACGTTGCGCCACAGGAAATAATAATTTTCCGGTAGCAGTCAGTTCAATTCCTTTGGTAGTACGAATAAACAGCGTAGTGCCTAAATCTTCCTCTAATTGACGGATAATTTTACTGACATTTTGGTGTGTTGTGTACAATTCTTTGCTGGTTTGGGTGATAGAACCGGTTTCTACAAGATTTAAAAAATATTTTAGATGTTCTGTACGCACATGAAAACCTCCTCTGTTTAAGCAAGCGAAATAAGTCAGAAAAGCAACTAAGCGGACTATTTTTTTGATGCGGATGTGTAACAACAGATGATAATCTTCTAAAAATAATCGTTTAGTTTTATTCGTTTTTACCATGTTTATAATAGTAATGGAATTATTATACCATTCCATGTAACGAATTGTTACAAAGAAGGTACAAAATTTGTAATAAGCTGAACCTATGCAATCTATAAATCAGATTATATAATAAAACCATGAGGAAACGCAATAGTACTTATAAAAAAAGGAGATGCTTAAAATGGGTAAAAAGTATACTGACAAAGTATTGTTACTGGGTGTTGACGGTTTAGATCCAAAACTGACATCCAAATTCATGAAACAGGGCAAATTGCCTAATATTAAAAAATTTGTAGATGCTGGTGCGCAGAGAGAAAGTCTGCAACTGGTTTGTACACCGCCAACAATCACTCCACCACTGTGGACCACATTGGCTACCGGCGCACTGCC
>USPE01000192.1 GCA_900556545.1 uncultured Peptococcaceae bacterium
AGGTGCTACGGGAGCGGTAGGCCCAACCGGCCCAACAGGTCCAACTGGTCCAAGAGGTGAATTAGGTGAGGTAGGTCCAACCGGTCCAGCGGGTACGGTAACACCGGCAGCAGCTATAACGGATGCTACAGATGCTACCGATGTAGTAACCCAGTTTAACCAGTTGTTGGCCAATATGCGGGCGGCAGGTTTATTAGCTACCTGATCTGGCATCAAAATCATTGAGGAGGAGACGTCATGGCGCGTCTCCTTTTGTTGAGCATATGATTTGGAATGATGGAAGTTTGTTTTACACGATTGAGAACAGGAGGCCGATATGAAAGTTGTCGTATATGCCATTTGCAAAAATGAAGCGCAATTTGTAAAGCGATGGGCAGCATCTATGAAAGAGGCAGATCAGATTGTGGTGTTGGATACCGGTTCTACCGATGATACTGTTCAAAAATTGCAGCAGCAGGGTGTGCGTGTAACCCAGGAAATGATATCACCCTGGCGGTTTGATGTTGCCCGCAATCGTTCCTTGGAATTGGTGCCCACTGATGCAGATATTTGTGTTTGTACTGATTTGGATGAAGTGTTTTCTCCCGGCTGGCGCAATTTGTTAGAACAGGCATGGGGACAGGGCGTAACACAAGCAGCATATCGGTATACTTGGAGTTTTGGCGAAGGTGGACAGGAAGGCGTGGTGTTTTGGATAGAGAAAGCCCATAGTCGGCATGGATATCAATGGACGCACCCGGTACATGAAGTTTTGCAATGGGTTGAGGAGAATCAACCGGGCCGCAAGGTTGTGGTGGAAGGAATGCAGCTGAACCATTATCCTGACCATAGTAAATCTCGCGGTCAGTATCTGCCTTTGCTGGAACAATCTGTGCTGGAAGATCCTGACGACGATCGCAATATGCATTATCTGGGACGGGAATATATGTATCAGGGCAATTGGGATGCTTGTATTGCTACGCTGCAGCGCCATTTACAAATGCCGTCGGCCACCTGGGTTGATGAACGTGCGGCATCTATGCGGTATATGGCTAAAGCCTACAAGAAAAAAGGAGATGTACAGACTGCCCGTTGGTGGTATCTCAAAGCAATTACAGAAGCGCCTCATCTGCGGGAGCCTTATATGGATTTGGCCTGGATGCTGTATGAACAGCAGGATTGGGATGGTGTGCTGTACTTTACCGGCTGTGCCTTGCAGATTACAGAACGGCCGCGGACTTATATTTGCGAAGAACGGGCATGGGGCAATATGCCCTATGATTTGCGCACCATTGCTTTGTATCGCACTGGACGCTATGAGGAATCATTAAAAGCTGTGAAAAAAGCGTTGGAATATGCTCCTGATAACAAACGGCTGCTGGGAAATCTGGAACTGATTCAGAAAAAGATATCTGAGTGAGATTGATTTTTGACTAACTTCTAATGCCCAACGATAGCGAAGCTGATACTGGAATTCTTATCATGGTCTGAACAGAGAGCCGTTTTCATATGGATGTTGCGTATAAAAAGATACAGAAAAACGCTTTTCCATTGTCGGAAAAGCGTTTTTTAACCAGTATGGTGATAGGATTGCAATTACACATTAAACCGGAACAGCATAATATCGCCGTCCTGTACCACATAGTCTTTCCCTTCGATTCTGACCAGGCCTTTTTCTTTGGCTGCATTGTAAGTGCCGCAGGCTTTTAAATCATCAAAGGATACAACCTCTGCACGGATAAAGCCCCGTTCAAAGTCGGAGTGGATTTTACCGGCGCCGGGCGCTTTTGTACCTTTGGTAATGGTCCAGGCTCGCACTTCTTTCACACCGGCGGTAAGATAACTGATTAAGCCCAGCAGTTTGTAGCTGGCAGCAATCAGACGGTCCAGGCCGGACTGACTGATTCCCAGGTCTTCTAAAAACATCAGTTTGTCTTCTTCGTCCATTTCGGCAATTTCCTGTTCGATCTGTGCGCATACAATGAAAGCCTCGGAATTTTCTTCAGCGGCAAATTTCTGCACCTGTTCTACATAAGCATTGCCGGTGGCTAAATCGTCTTCTTTGACATTGGTAGCGTACAGCACCGGTTTGTAGGTTAACAGATTCATGTCTTTTAAAATGTTTTCTTCCTCTTCTGTTTCAGTTACAAAACGGCGGGCTACTTGTCCGTCTTCCAGATGGGCTTTTAGCCGTTCTAGCAGTTTGGCTTCGGCAATCAGAGCCTTATCTCCGCTTTTTTGTCCTTTCTGCGCTTTTAACAAGCGGCGTTCCAGAACTTCCAGATCGGAAAAAATCAGTTCCAGGTTGATGGTTTCAATATCGCGGATGGGATCTACAGACCCTTCCACATGCACTACATTGCTGTCTTCAAAACAACGCACCACATGCACGATAGCGTCTACTTCGCGGATATGGGATAAAAACTGGTTGCCCAGACCTTCCCCTTTGCTGGCGCCGCGCACCAGACCGGCAATATCCACAAATTCAATGACAGCAGGGATAATTTTTTCTGTTTTATACAGATCAGCCAAAAACGCCATCCGTTCATCAGGTACAGAAACCACACCCACGTTAGGATCAATGGTGCAGAACGGATAGTTTGCTGATTCTGCACCAGCCTTTGTCAGAGCATTGAATAACGTACTTTTACCTACATTTGGTAAACCGACAATACCTAGTTTCATAGTTAAGAACCTTCCTCTTTCCTAAAAATATCTTTTTATTATACTATCTTCTCATTATATGAAATTTTGTATCAATATTCAAGAAAAATTGGTAAAGGAAAAAGGGATAACGCCGAGTAAACAAAAATGGTCATATTGTCAGTTTTCAAAAGGTACATATTCGAAAATTGAAAATAAAAAGGTGGTTTTTATGAAAGAAACAGACTATTTTATATATTTTTTTCATTTTAGATACAATAACTGAAAAGTACAGTGAAAAATTTTTTAAAAGTGCTTGCCCCCTAGGCAATTAATTGCTATAATATACGTAATCCGAAAAGAAATTGTGGTGAAACGGTATCATACAGGTTGTGGCACCTGAGGTATGGGTTCGAATCCCGTCTTTTTCTGTCGTGACGCACCTCCTATGGGTGCGTTTTTTTATGCAGCGTTTTGCTGCATGCTATGCGGTACATAAAAAAGCAGCTGATTTTGCAAGAGTTGTTTTTTTATGTACCATATTTTTTTGCCCCGGTTCTATGCAACGAAATATGTACGGTATGCTTATTGAGCATAGTAACGGATAAGATATGTTGAAGAATTACTTTTATTGTGCTATTATAAAGCAAAAAGTGGGGGGATTGCAATGGAATTACGCGTGTTACATTATTTCCTGATGGTTGCCAGAGAAGAAAACATCACAAAAGCGGCGCAACTGCTCCATATTACCCAACCGACTCTTTCCCGCCAGCTGATACAGCTTGAGGAAGAACTGGGTGTTCAATTGTTTCGCCGAAGTAATCACAATATTATTTTAACGGACAGCGGCTTGTTGTTAAAACGCAGAGCGCAGGAAATACTTTCTCTTGCCGAAAAAACAAAGCGAGAATTCAGTCAGGAAGAAAGCTTGAGCGGCGTTATTTCTATTGGAAGCGGGGAATATCGATGCACTCGATTACTTGCTGATATCATTACTTCGTTTCGGCAAAGCAATCCTTTGGTGCAGTTTGAGTTTTACAGCGGAAACTCGGATAACATTAAAGAGCAAATCGACAGAGGTAGTTTGGATTTGGGCCTGCTTTTGGAGCCGGTGGATATCAGCAAATACGATTTTATGCGGCTGCCGGTTAAAGAAGAATGGGGCGTTCTGGTGAGCGAGACGTCGAAGCTTGCCCAGAAGGAATGGGTGTGCGCCCAGGATTTAGTAGAAGAACCGCTGATTTTTACCCGTCGAGAATTGATTCAAAATGAAATTACCAACTGGCTGGGAGATTCTAAGGACCAGATTGAAATAGTGGCCACCGGTAATCTTCCCTACAATATGGCGGCTTTAGTGGCAAGTGGTGCCGGCAGTTTTATCAACTTAAATCTGAACTGTAAATATGACGGCGTAAAGTTTGTGCCGCTCTCTCCGCCGCTCACCTCTGGTACAGTGCTGGTGTGGAAAAAGGCGCAGCCCTATTCAGCTGCCATAGAAGCGTTTATCAAGCACATGGAACAATGCCTGTTAAGCATTTCTTGAAATTCTATATGAGTATTAGACATAACTGCACAGTGGTTATAAACTATAGGTATCCCAAGAGGGGTGCCTATTTTTTATTGTTTTGTGTGAAAGATTGAGTGATCGGCTGTCCTATCTTTGCTTATCCTTCGTTCAAAGAGTGTGCGGTCGGCTTGTCCTATCTTTGCCTCTCCCTCAGTGGTGCTGGACATCAACTTGATTGTTTTCCTCGCCACGGACTGCGTCCAGCTCGGATAAAACAATCTGCGTTGCTGACCATCCCAATTCGGAATTTTGGCAAAGGATAGGCCAGCCTTATGTGCGCAAGTCAGGGAGATGTTTTGTTGCCGTTGTCGACATTGAAGC
>USPE01000193.1 GCA_900556545.1 uncultured Peptococcaceae bacterium
GACTTTGAACGACAATCAAATGAACTGGTTGAAGATTGGCAGCAGTTGGAGCGACATGAGCCGCTTCTAAAATTTTCTCCAGTTTTTCTGGCTCAACCTTTTTTGGCGTGTAATTACGAACAGCACTACGTTGTTTAGCGATTTGAATAAATTCCATAATTCATACTTCCTTTCTGAAATAAATGAAACGGCTATTTTTACTGCGCAACCGTTTATGCCATAATTCTAACAATGATTTTCAAAAAGACAAGTATGCACTTTTTTGTCATATAGTACCCAAAATGATAGTGTGATTAAAAAGACGATTATTAAATCACCGGACTATATGCATAACCAGAGTATAAACACTTGCAGCAAAAACAAAATTACTTTTGTGATCTCATTCGTTTTTATATTAAAAAGATTGTTTGAACAATGCAGGAATTTTCACTGGGAAGTGGAATAGACTGATAGGAGTAACACCCTGATAAGGACCGTGTTTGTTACATAGTTTTTCTACGGTTTGTGTATAAAAATCAAAGGATTCCTTTCAATTTTCTGGTCACAGTATATCATATTGATTGCATAAAATATAGAATAAGATTTGCAATAAACTTGACAATTTGTCTAAGTAACATATAATATTAAATTAATTCCATCCATTTTGGAGGTGGTAGTGATGAAATTTAACTTAGTCAATGATAATAAATTACAGATTATTGTCAGTAGAGAAGATATGGTACAACGGGATATCCACAAATGGGATTTGGTGCCTCATAATCCGGAAGCACAGAAGCTGTTTCAGGAAATTTTGGAAGAAGCCCATGAAGCTTGCGGATTCGATGTGGGAAAAGATGCTCAGCTTATGATTGAAGCCTATCCCATTACTGGAGACAGTATGCTGATTACTGTAACTAAACTGGGCGGAGGCAGGTCTGGTCTGCCCTTTGATTTAGATCTGGACAGTATTGGGCAGGCATTAATGGAAGAGTTGATTCAGGATGAGGACCTTCCTGAAATTGTTTCAGAAGAAGTGGTAGTTCGTTTTACTCAGTTAGATGATGCCATTGAAGTCGCAATACGAATAGCAGGACAATATGACGGCGTGAGCCAACTGCTTCTTTATGAAGATCGTTATTATCTAGCTTTACTGGAGAAGGAATGGCTGACAGACAGCGGCATTGCACTGCTGGCAGAATATGGCGACGTAATACACACTGCGGCTGCATTTTTTCAGGAACATGGAACAGTGGTTATGGATGAAAATGCCCTTGATATCTTATCAAATTTGTAGCAGAAACCAGAGCAGTTGGCATAGGATTGACTGCTCTCTTTTTGCGTCATAAGTGGTGAAACATATGACAGAGAATCAACAGCAGGTACTGGCTTTGCTAAAAGAAATTTATAAAAGTATCGGAACTGCTTTGCGGTTTCATACACCCTATGAACTATTGGTTGCTACTATTTTATCTGCTCAGTCAACAGATAAACAAGTCAACAAAGTGACCAAAGGATTGTTTGAAAAATATCCCGATGCGTATGCCATTGCGGCACTTACACCAGAGCAGCTGTCTGAAGAAATTAAAAGTATCGGGCTTTATAAAATGAAGAGTAAAAATATTGTAGCTACCAGTAAATTATTGGTGGAGCAATATGAAGGACATGTACCGGATACGTTGGAACAGTTGATACAACTGCCCGGTGTGGGAAGAAAAACAGCAAATGTAGTATTGAGCAATGCGTTTGATATTCCTGCGTTAGCTGTCGATACCCATGTGTTTCGGGTAGCCAATCGGTTAAAGCTGACGGACAGTAAAGATGTGCGTACCAGTGAACAACAGTTAACCGCACTCATTCCGCAGGAAGATTGGGCATCTGCCCATCATTGGCTGATCTGGCATGGTCGTTTGTATTGTAAAGCACGCAAACCTGATTGTGCAAGATGTCAACTGCATCATTTGTGTCTGTCCGATGAGAATACACAACGGATATAATTGGTATTTTACTTAAAAAGTATGTATAAAATATGTTGAGAAAAACAGAATATGAGGATGAGAGGAATTGTATTATGAGAGAAAATGCAATTTGGGTAGCCCTGCACAAAATTTGGGAAGATAGCAGCAGCAGCGGTCGAAGTCTTCGTTATTTGCAGCAGCAAACAACAGGTCAGGCTTTATGGGCTATGAACACAGCAGAGCAGCTGCAGCGTTTTCCAAAGGTTCCGGCGGAATTGTGGGAAAAGCTATCTGCTCGAAAACAGCAATTTGATCTCAGTAAAGTAGAAGCATATCTTCATCAAAATCAAATTCACATTTTACTATACAACAATCCAAAATACCCAGCATTATTAAAAGAGATACATCAGCCTCCGGCAATACTTTACTGGAAAGGAAACTTACATACAGCAGATCTGAGTATTGCTATAGTTGGGAGTCGAAAAGCAGATCTTTATGGAATGACTACCGCAGAAGAACTGGCAGCACAGTTAAGTCGGGAGCAAGTCTGCATCATAAGCGGCCTGGCTCGCGGTATCGACGCCAGAGCTCATAAAGGTGCTTTGGAAGGGCAAGGGGGAACCATCGCCGTGCAAGGCTGCGGAATTGATCAAATTTACCCCCGCGAAAATCGAAAATTGGCAGAACAGATTTTAGCCCATGAAAAAGGCTGTATTCTAACAGAATTTCCATTGGGCAGCCTGCCTTTGGCATGGCATTTTCCACAGCGCAACAGAATTATCAGCGGTTTGTCTCAAGGCGTTATAATTGTACAGGCTGCGGTAAAAAGTGGGGCGTTTATAACAGTAGAAACTGCTTTAGAACAAGGGCGGGATGTATTTGCTGTTCCCGGTCAGATCAATAATCCTCTATCGGCGGGACCGCACAGATTTTTACAGGAGGGAGCCCGATTGATTACCAGTAGTGCTGATATACTGGAGGAATATGGGCAGGGTTGCTTATTTACAACGACAGAAACGCCCAAAGTTACAATGACGTTAACAAGAGAAGAAGAACAGATTTTGCAGTATTTCAGTGCAGAACCGATGACAATAGAAGAAATCGCATATCTGTCCAGGCTGTCTATGGCAGAGCTGATGCCAATTTTGAGCATGCTGGAGCTATATGGCCTGATACAACAGATGATAGGCAGAAAATATATCAGAGTAGGTTGAGGTGTTCATTTTGGGAAAAACACTTGTAATCGTGGAGTCTCCATCAAAAGCAAAAACCATTGAAAAATTTTTAGGAAAAAATAAATATGAAGTGCTGGCATCACTTGGTCATGTACGAGACATGCCCAAGAGTCAATTTGCCATTGACATCGAAAATGATTTTGCAATTAAGTATATTACCATTCGCGGCAAGGGTGATAAAATCAAAGAACTAAAAAAAGCGGCATCCAAAGCGGATCATGTCTTACTGGCACCCGACCCGGACCGCGAAGGAGAAGCCATCGCCTGGCATCTGATGGAGATTTTAAAAATAGATGCTGATGCAGATTGCCGGATTGAATTTAACGAGATTACAAAGGAAGCTATTAAAAATGCGGTAAAACATCCTCGTAAAATTGCTTATAACCGTGTTAATTCACAGCAGGCCCGCAGAGCATTGGACCGTATTATCGGCTATCAGCTCAGCCCGTTGCTGTGGCGCAAAGTAAAAAAAGGATTGAGCGCTGGCCGTGTACAATCGGTAACTGTTCGTTTGATTTGTGAGCGTGAAGAAGAAATCAATAGTTTTATTCCAGAAGAGTATTGGACTCTGGATAATGTTTTATTGACGGAAAAAAATAAAATGATTGGTAAGTTAAGCAAAATTGATGGTAAAAAAGCCGAAATTGGTTCTAAAGAAGAGATTGATGTGATTCTGCAGGATTTGGAGCAAGCTTCTTATCATGTTGCCGATGTAAAAGTACAGAAAAAAACAAAAAACCCAGCAGCACCATTTATCACCAGCAGCATGCAGCAGGATGCTTATCGCAAAATGAATTTTACTGCAAAAAAAACCATGCGAGTAGCGCAGCAACTGTATGAAGGCATCTCTTTAGGAAAACAGGGCTCTGTTGGTCTGATTACTTATATGAGAACCGACTCCACACGGATTGCAGATGTAGCCAAAGCAGACGCTGCGGCGTTTATCAAAGAGCGCTACGGAGAAGCCTTTTTGCCTAAGGAACAAAAAAATTATAAAAATAAAAATAATGCACAAAACGCACATGAAGCCATTCGCCCTACTTATGTAGATAAAACTCCAGAATCCATTAAGGAGTATCTAACCAATGAGCAATATAAACTATATAAGCTGATTTGGGAACGGTTTGTGGCCAGTCAGATGGCTTCGGCTCAACTGGAACAGACTACGATTGTGACAAGATCCGGTAAATATGACTTTACCACCAGCGGTACCATTGTCACCTTTAAAGGGTATATGGAGGTCTACGAAGAAAGTAAAGAAGATGAAGAAACCAATCAAAAATTGGTTCCGGTGGAAGTGGGGCAGGTTCTGGTATCGGA
>USPE01000194.1 GCA_900556545.1 uncultured Peptococcaceae bacterium
CAATTATCTGGAAGAACCAGATTATCGCTCCTATGATGATACCCAATTACGGGCCATGCTGATAGAAAACGTGGAGCAGTCGGCAGAATTCAGCCAATATGCCGCCATGCTGCGTTACGAACTGCAAATGCTTTATGGGTATGGACCATCATCGCAGTTGGAAGCCTGCAGCGAAGATCAGTTGGAGCAGCTTGTAGCACATAATCTGACAGAGCGGCTTTATACTGAGCTGGCAACACAGCTGCAAAACCGCTATCAGGTGCAGGTAAAGGAGGGACAGTATACCCCGCAGCAGTTGTCTGCGTTATACTACCGCACCATGCTGGAGCAGGATTATGCCCAATACAGCAGCAGCGATTCTTTAAGCACCATGACCTGGTATCAGCTGGAACAGTTGTATGTACGATATGAAAAAATACAGGAGATAAAAGATACCTACCAGATTACCGGCGACTTGTCCGGTTATACCATAGAGCGGCTGGACGATTTGCAATACTGGTTGTATACGGAGCATCGGCTGCAGGAGGACTGCGGCTATACTGGCGATGTTTCCGGTTATACCATACAGGAGCTGGAACAGCTGTATGATCGCTGTCTCAAGATTCATTATCTGCAGGAAGAATACGGCACCACAGAAGATTTGTCCAATTATTCCCTGGAACAGTTAAATGCGTTGGAGCGTCGGCTCACTGTCGAAAGCTATTTGCGGGATTATTATGAGGTGCAAAAGGATTTTTCTCTATACAGTACCGAGGAATTAGAACAAATGCTGCAGCAGCTGGCGGAACCTGTAAACAATCCGCAGACCGGACAGTTGGATATACAGGTAAATGGAGTCAGTTTGTATCAGCACAATGAAAATGCCGAAGCGGAAATGCTGCCGATAATGAGGCAGGAACGGGTATATGTGCCGTTTCGTCTGGTATCAGAGGCGCTGGGCGCAGATGTGAGTTGGGATGCCGCTGCACAAAAAGTATCTGCCGCTTGTGATGGTGTGACCATTTCTTTTCAGGTGGGACAAAGCCGGTACGAAATAAACGGCGCTGTTCAGTCTTTGGAGCATGCTCCGTTTGTACAAAAAGGATGCACCTATGTGCCTGTGCGATTTGCAGCAGAAACATTGGGTGCCGCAGTCCGTTGGGATTATGACAACAATACGGTGTTAATTGAAAAAGTATGAGGAAAGAGTTGCTGATTCTGATTTTTTTCAGAAAGAGCAACTCTTTTGTTATTTTTTATGTCTGATGATTATGGGGACATTCTTTTGCTTGCATTTTGGTTTCAGATTGCAGCTGTTTTTTGACAGCAGGCATGATTTGTTCTTCTTCCGGCAGCATGAACGGGGCCCAGATAGATGTGGTGACAGCGTTGAGCATGCGTTCTTTTACAGTGGAGTTCATGGTTTCAAAGCGAGCCATTTCTTCTTTCATGGAATGCCGTTTGGTGATGCCGTCAGCCGGACAGTTATTGGGGACTACGGGTAATTCTAATTTATTGGAGATAGAAATAATATCTTTTTCATATACATAAATCATGGGACGAATCACAGTGATATCCGCCCGCGTTAAATAGGTGCGGGGTGCAAAGGTGTGCATGCGGCCTTCAAAGACCAAACTCATCAGAAAAGTTTCCAGTGCATCGTCCAGATGATGTCCCAGCGCTACTTTATTGCAGCCCAGTTGCTTGGCGGTGTTGTTGATTGCGCCGCGGCGCATATTGGCGCACAGAGAGCAGGGATTGGATTCTTTGCGTTCCTCGTAAACGATTCGTCCGATATTGGTTTGTTCCAGATGAAAGGGAATTCCCAATGACCGGCAGTATTCGCCCACAATTTGATAATCGTTGTTCCAGCCCACATCTAAGGAAATTCCCTGCAATTCAAAGGGAAAGGGCAGGGTTTTTTGCAGAACCGACAAGGCGTACAGCAGCACGGTGCTGTCTTTTCCGCCGGATAATCCTACTGCAATTTTGTCATAAGGCTGAATTAAGCCGTATTCTCTGCTGGCGCGTCGGATTTTGGCCAGTAAGGGTTTATTAAATTTATGCCACATGAAGAATCCTCCTTAAAAAGCAGTATCACAGTCCGCTGATATGGAAATGATAAAATGACAGCAGCGGAAACTTTATTATACGTGAAATTCGTAAAAAAAGCAAAATAATTGTAGTTGTTCTTTCTAAGATTGTGTTATAATAAAAAAATATGGCATATTGCTATAGTTTAGTTAGAAAACAGGGAGTGTAGAAGTCTATGTTAAGATTGATTGATGGCAAGCAGCTGGCACAGCAGCGCCGGGACGAAATTAAAAAGACAGTAGAAACATTAAAACAACAGGGAATTGTTCCAGGGCTGGCAGTTATTTTGGTCGGTAATGATTCTGCGTCGCAGGTTTATGTGCGGAACAAAGAAAAAGCCTGTCAGGAAGTGGGATTCTATTCAGAAGTGTATCGTTTACCAGAATCCACTACCCAAGAACAACTTCTGCAGTTAATTGACCGTTTAAATAAGGACGATAAAATTCACGGTTTGCTGGTGCAGCTGCCGGTTCCGGCGCATATTGACGAAAAGGCTGTGATCCATGCAATCAGTCCATTGAAGGATGTGGATGGATTTTTGCCGGAAAACATGGGCGCGCTGCTGATTGGCGAACCTGGTGCAGAGCCGTGTACCCCAAAAGGTTGTCTGGATTTAATCAAACAGACAGGGATTTCTATTGCAGGTAAAAAAGCAGTTGTGGTAGGGCGCAGCAATATTGTAGGCAAACCGATGGCCATTATGCTGTTGCGGGAGCATGCCACTGTTACCATCTGCCATTCAAGAACCAAAAATCTGAAAGAAGAATTATTGGCAGCCGATATTATTGTGGCGGCAATTGGTAAGGCTAATTTTATTACCGGCGATATGATCAAAGACGGCGCAGTGGTCATTGATGTAGGTATGAACCGTCTGGAAAACGGCAAACTGGCCGGTGATGTAGACAGAGCCAGTCTGGAAAATCGGGATTGCTGGCTGACTCCGGTGCCGGGCGGCGTGGGCCCGATGACAATTACAATGTTATTGAAAAATACCCTGGAGAGCGCGATGCGTTAGGAGGAACGAATATGGAACAGGATAGAGCGGCGTTGGATCAAGAGCTTCTTCTGATTTGCGAGGATATTGAGCAGTGCCTGAAACGGGCAGAGCAACTGCCGGATTATAATGACAGTTCATCGTATTACTGCCGGTTGATTACATTAAAAGAAAAAATTGCGACAGAACGTCGCCTGCAAGAAGAAATCAGTTTGCCCTGTCGGTTTTTGCTGGAGCACTTTTCGTTGTTTCTGGGTAAATGGGATTATTCTATTGGCTGCAAGTATGGCCAGATGCAGGGCGGCCGTGGTATTTTGACCGATATCAAAATCGGAGAATGGGGTAATGTCAGTCTGATTATCGACAGCCTGGAAGTTACCTGGCGAGATGCCGACTATAATTATATGTTCTATCCCGACAAGGTGATTCTGCGTCCTAAGGCTGCCGGAAAAGCAGATATTTATCTGTATTTCAGCTATGCTTTCAAATATGGCAATGTGTTATCCCGTTTTGCAGATGTAGCCAATGATCCGCAGACGATTTACTGGCATCAGGAATTATAAGGTTATCTTAAAAAAACGTAATTGTTCTGCATAATTACAGCGCAGGTGCATAGGATTATGCAGAAGGAACATTTATTACCATAGATAAAGGGGGCCAGCTATGCGGAGAGTATGCATTGCGTTTGCACTGGTTTGCCTGCTGCTGGCTGGAGGCGCAGCGGGCTGTGCAGTGGAGCCTGGCGCTGATTCTCAAACTGAACGGGAAGATGTCTTTCAGGAGCAGGAAATCGATGAAGGCATTCAGGTAAACGGTACAGTGGTGACTGCAGCGGGAAAAGAAATTGATTTGGCAGAAAAGAACAGCTATGTGCATCGGATTGCCAGATGCCACTGGATTGAAAAAAATAAATTGATGATAGAATGTAATATCAACGGCAGCAACGGGCAGCCGCTTTATTTGGCTGTGTATGACGTGGTGCGGGATATTTATGTGTATGAGCAGTACGGCAAACAATTTATGTGGCAGAACGACGACCTGGACACACTGGTTTATGTGATGGATTATGCCGGTGAAGAAGAAGGCTCGCAGGTGCTGAACAAAAAAAATGTAGTGCTGTATGAATCAGGCACTGAGGAACAGATCGTTTCTGTTTCTTATGTGCCCAAGGGCATTAAAGTAGAGCTTGCCGATCTTCATGGTGAAAATGCCCGCCAGGTAATTATTGAATCAGCAAATTAAAAATAAATAGGCGATGGATAAAAAATGACCGTTCTGTTAGCAGCAAACGGTCATTTTCGTGTGCGCCCAGCATGGGCGCAGTCTAAAGGGTGAAAGTCCCGAAGCCGCTCCGTAGCGGGAAGGTAATAGCGGAACCTCAAGGGTGTCCATCGTGAGGTGGAATCTGAAGGAAGAGGAAA
>USPE01000195.1 GCA_900556545.1 uncultured Peptococcaceae bacterium
TCATCCCCTGCTGCTTCCATGCTGTCCAGCATATTCTGATTCAGAAGCTCCAGTACAGAACTTTCCATGGAAGATTTAAAACCGGGAATGGAATTAATGGGCACTGTGCGTAATGTGGTAGACTTTGGAGCTTTTGTAGATATTGGTGTGAAACAGGACGGATTGATTCATATATCCCAATTCGGCAGCCGTTTTATCAAGCATCCTATGGAAGTTGTATCCGTGGGGGACATTATAAAAGTAACAGTATTGGATGTAGATTTGCGTCGCGGGCGAATTGCATTGACCAGAAAGACAGGAGATAAATAAACATGATTGCATTGACCAACGGAACCATTTATACAATGGAAGAAGAAATTATTGCACAAGGAACGATTTTGATTGACAATGGAAAGATTGCCGCAGTAGGAGCAGATATAGAAATTCCTGCCGATGCGCAGGTGATCGATGTGGCAGGGCGTATGATTACCCCCGGCTTTATTGATGCCCATACCCATATGGGGATTGATGAGGAAATTCATCAGCCCATCGGCGATGACTGCAATGAAATGACAGAGCCCAATACTGCTGAGCTGCGCGCTATGGATGCCATTAATTACCGCGATCTGTCCTTTCAGGATGCACTCCAGGCAGGTATCACTACAGTGATGATCACGCCGGGCAGCGCCAATGTGTTTGGCGGCTTGATTACTGTGATGAAAACAGCAGGAAAAACCTATAAAGAAATGCTCATTGATGGCGAGGCCGGTTTAAAAATGGCCTTTGGTGAAAACCCAAAACGGGTTTACGGTGAAAAGGATAAATCTCCATCGACACGGATGGCAACTATGGCCATTGCCCGTCAAGGATTTTATGAAGCAAAAGAATATCTGAAAAAAAGTGATGAAGATAAAGAATTCAGTTTACAGACAGAGCATATTGCCAAAGCTTTGGACGGCGGTATTCCGGTACGGGCTCATGCGCACAGAGCAGATGATATTATGACAGCCATTCGCTTGCGGGACGAATTCCATCTGGATCTGGTGATTGAGCACTGCACCGATGGGCATCTGATTGCCGATGAGTTGAAAGAAGCAGGCGTGCCGGTTACTGTGGGCCCCAGCTTGAGCAATCGGGCCAAGGTGGAGATGGAGCATGTAACATTCCGTACACCCGGCATTTTAGCCAATGCGGGCATTGATGTGGCCATCATCACCGATCATCCTTGCACACCGATTCAGTATCTTCCTATCTGCGCCGGTATTGCTGTGCGGGAGGGCATGAAAGAGTATGATGCACTGAAAGCGCTGACCATCACTCCTGCTAAAATTTTAAAAATTGCCCATCGCACCGGCAGCTTAAAAGTGGGGAAAGATGCTGACCTGGTTGTGTGGGAGAATCATCCGCTGGAAATCAAAGGTAAGCCATGGCAGGTATATGTGAACGGTTGCCTGCAGGTTGGTTGAGTTTATGTGATAGAACCGGAGAAGCAACAAAGGATTTGTCTGCTCATACCGTGCTGCGATTGAGCAGAACATTTGAAAACTATATAGAATATCCAACCGTATCTTTTATCAATTAATATGGGTATATTGGGTAATATTACTTTAAAAAGTGATTTTCTGTTTGGCTATGAAAAAGGAGTTATGCGTCAGCGATTATAATGCTGATGCATAACTCCTTTTGGATTGTCCATCTTTTGTTGCCTATTTTCCGGCCAGAGTGCGATCGATTAAAAATTCTATTTCTTCGTATTCCCGCAAACCGGTAAATTTTTGCGTTTGCTGGCCGCCGCGATAAAAAATAACAGTGGGTGTTCCCTGCAGTTTCATACTTTTGTATAATTCGTCTTCTGCGATGGCATCTACATAGTAAAATCCGAATGGTTTTTCTGTATATCCCTGTTCAATTTCTTCAATAAGAGGATGCAATTCCTGACAGATTGGGCAGCCGTCTTTTAAAAATAATACCAGCCCTGTTTGCTGTTCCTCCAGTAGTTTTTGATGAAATGTGTTTCGTGTCAAAGCTTCCATAATCGTCACCTCATAAAAATCAAATTATTAAATATGGATTTGTCTTTTATGATAGCATGATTTTATCATAAAACACAAGTATTCTATATATTTTACTTTTGTTTTTTCAAAGTTTTTTGCTATAATAAACATACCGAAAAAAGTGGGGGGATTTCTTTGAAGTGGCTAAAGCATTTAAAAACCATTACCCATCACAAGAAACTTGTTATGCAGCATTGTTTTAAAGTGGGCCTGTACTATCAGGGATTGATGCATGATTTGTCAAAGTATGCACCGGTGGAGTTTTTGTCCGGCGCTCGTTTTTATCAGGGTGATCGCAGCCCCAATGATGCCGAGCGCAAAGCCAGAGGTTACAGCAAAGCCTGGCTGCATCACAAAGGGCGCAATAAGCATCATCTGGAGTATTGGATTGACTACAGCGCTACAGGAGATCATCAGCTGGAAGGGATTCGGATGCCGGAAAAATATGTGGCAGAAATGTTTTGCGACCGTCTTGCAGCCAGCAAAACCTATCGTGGGGAGCAGTATGTGGACAGCGATCCCTATGCGTATTATGAGCATTCTAAGCAAGCGTATTTGATGCATCCTGAATCGCAGGCGCTGCTGGAACAGATGCTGCTGATTTTAAAAGAAAAAGGGGAGGAGGAAGCGTTTTCATATATCCGGAATAATGTTTTACGAAGAAAATGGAGAAATCGTTGGAAGAGGCATTGACTATAGCGTTTTGATGTTATAGAATTATACCAGAAAATGTGATATAATATGAAAATAAAACAAAATAAAAGGAGAAATGTATTATGGAAACTATGAAACGTTTGCCGGACAGTGAATTAAAACTTATGATGATTATTTGGGATGCTGGTGAACCGGTTGCTTCCCCTTATATTCTGGAACAGTTGGTGGGCGAAAAAACTTGGGCAAAAACAACTGTACTGAACTTTTTATCCCGCTTGGTAGACCGGGGCTTTCTGACCACCGAAAAAAGAGGCCGGTTCCATTATTTTTCCCCGCTGATTTCAAAGGAAGATTATTTACAGATGGAAAGTCGTTCTTTCTTGCAGAGAGTGCATAAAAACTCACTGAAAAGCC
Source organism: uncultured Peptococcaceae bacterium (assembly GCA_900556545.1). Classification (GTDB taxonomy): domain Bacteria; phylum Bacillota; class Peptococcia; order Peptococcales; family Peptococcaceae; genus UBA7185. The sequence goes on from USPE01000195.1 coordinate 3,102, forward strand.
TGGTGGCTTCTCTTTATGACGGAAAAGGTATCGACAACAATGATTTACAGGAGCTGCGTCAATATGTAGATCAGATTTCTGGTCGGGAAGAGAACTAGGCACAGCGGCTTCGGAAAGGAGCTTTATGCAAACCTTTTTTTTATCAGTGGTATCGATTTCTTTTGGCGTTATTTTGCCCGTTCTTTTGCTGCTGATAGTGCAAAAATCTATTAAGCGGCAGTTCGGCGCTAAATGGATTCGCTTGGTATGGATTGCGGTGTTGGTTCGCCTGCTGTGTCCATTTTCCTTTACAGGAGTCTCTTTAATCAGCCCTGCCTTATTTGGTTCTGTGCGTGTGCTTGATGCTGTAAGTGCTGAGGCTGGTTCTTTTTGGCAAAGTGTTTCTTTGTTGAATTTGTTGACATTGATTTGGTTGGCAGTGGCGGGCGTACTGTTATTGTACCATTTATTGGATTATATTTTGTTTCGCCGTCATCTGCTGCGCTGGAGCCGTGAACCGGAGCAGGTGGCAGTTTTGGAAATGGCAGAACTTGTGCGGCGATTTTGGAAATTGCCGCGGTCATTAAAGATACTGATTTGTCCGGAACTGAAAACACCGGCTGCAGTTGGATTCGTTTCCCCTGTGATTTTGCTTCCTACCGAGCATTTTGATGATACGGATTTAGAATTGATTCTTCACCATGAAGCAGCCCACCTGCGCAGAGGCGATATTATCATCAAATGGTGTTCAATGGCAGTAAAATGTATTTACTGGTTTCATCCTTTGGTGTATCTGCTGTGCAGCCAGTTGGAGAACGATCTGGAAGCGGCTTGCGATGCAGCTGTTATGGATAAAATCGGGCAAGAGCAGGAGATGCAGAAATATTACAGCTATTTGATTTTGGATATCGCAGCAGGAAAAAGCGGACGGTTTTATCCCTTTACAACCTGTTTGCAGGATACAAAAGAATGTCTGCGTGCGCGGATTGATAATATTTTTGATACCCGGCCAAAACGGTCCGGTTTGCCGGTATTGGTACTCTGCAGTATCTGTCTTGTTATGAGCAGCGGATTGGTTCAGCTGCAATATCAGGATGGAACCATGACACAGCTTCCGGCTGCAGAGCCGGAAACGACTGTAGTGACAGAAAATTCTGGAGATCAGTCGGTTGTAACCATTGATTTGTATCAATTGGAGCAACAGCTGGAAGAAGAGGAAAGCTGAATATTTTAAGGATAATTAGTAACATAGTATTAAAATAAAATATAAGAAAACTGTCTGTAACATATTTTTGTGTTGCAGGCAGTTTTTTTATTCGTTAGGGATAACAAGGAGAGTTTTTCTTGCTCAAGCAAGTGTGCAGTCGGCTTGTCCTGCCTTTGCCAATCCCCTACAAGCGG
>USPE01000196.1 GCA_900556545.1 uncultured Peptococcaceae bacterium
CTGCCGGCTTGGTTCTGCTATAGAAATTCCGGCGACGAGGAATGAATACATCCCTAGAGCGTACCGACTCTTTTTTGTTGTACTGTTTGGTGACGGGATGGTGGGTTATCTCTGTTTTTTATGCTTATGCTACTTTTTTGTTTATTGATAAAAAAGTTTCCCCAAAAACCCACCACACCCACCACTACCCTATTGGTTGAGCCAAAAACGCACCACCCAACCCGTCACTAACTCACCACCAACCCACCACCGTTTATCATGCAAAATAGCATCTGTATGTCTTCTTGTGCGGTGACGAGGTGACGACTTTTTTGGGATTTTTGTCTTAATTTTTATTTTTTGTTTATTTTCAAAAAAGTTTCCGGAAAAAGCTTCACATATTGCACCACCCTATTGGTTGACACAAAAATGCTTCACCAACTCGTCACCAACCCTTCACAATGCTTCACCTTATTGGTTAAAAATAAAAAAAGCCGTCAAAAACCATTCATCAACCCTTTTGCATTATGGGTTGAAAATGGCCTGACGGCTCTATTGATTGTTCCCAATATGGTTGGGAATGTTTATGTTATTTCTTAGTCGGCATATAATGGGAACCGATCGGTTAAGGCTTTTACCATTTCTTTGGCGGCTGCTTCGTCTTTTTTAAGCAGCACTGTTTCAAAGATGGCAGCAATGTCTTTCATTTCTGCTTCTTTCATGCCCCGTGTGGTAACGGCCGGTGTGCCCACACGGATACCGCTGGTAATGAACGGGCTTTCGGTTTCAAATGGAATGGTGTTTTTGTTTACGGTTACGTTGGCATCATCCAGCATTTTTTCTGCTTCTTTTCCGGTTAAGCCCTTGGATTTTACATCAATCAGCATCAGGTGGTTGTCGGTGCCGCCGGATACCAGACGGAAGCCCTGTTCCTGCAGGCCTGCTGCCAGTGCTTTGGCGTTGGCAACGATCTGCTGCTGATAGGTTTTAAATTCCGGCTGCAGCGCTTCGTGGAAGCACACTGCTTTGGCTGCGATAACGTGCATCAGCGGGCCGCCCTGTAAGCCCGGGAAGATGGCTTTGTCAATCTGTTTGGCATATGCTTCTTTGCACAAAATCAGGCCGCCTCTTGGCCCACGCAGGGTTTTGTGAGTGGTGGTGGTAACTACGTCGGCATATTCCACTGGATTTGGATGCAGTCCGGCAGCTACCAACCCGGCAATGTGAGCCATATCTACCATTAAGTAAGCGCCTACTTCATCGGCAATTTCACGGAATTTTTTAAAGTCCAGTGTGCGCGGATATGCGCTGGCACCGGCAACGATCATTTTTGGTTTTACTTCTTTGGCGCGAGCCAGCACTTTGTCATAGTCAATCACTTCGGTGCCTTCTTCTACGCCGTAAGCCTGGAAGTTGTACAGTTTACCGGAAATATTAACCGGACTGCCATGGCTCAAGTGGCCGCCGTGGCTCAAGTCCATGCCCAGCACGGTGTCGCCCGGCTGCAAAAATGCCTGATACACAGCGGTGTTGGCATTGGCGCCGGAATGGGGCTGCACGTTGGCATGTTCTGCGCCGAACAGTTTTTTTACACGGTCTCTGGCCAGGTTTTCGGCAATGTCTACAAATTCGCAGCCGCCGTAATAGCGTTTGCCCGGATAACCTTCGGCATATTTGTTGGTCATAACGCTGCCCTGAGCTGCCATAACAGCCGGACTTACAAAGTTTTCGGACGCAATCAGTTCAATTTTGGTATTTTGTCTGTCTTTTTCTTTAAAAATTGCCTCTGCCAATTCCGGATCGGCTGGCAGCACCAGTTCTCTGACGTAATCGATCATCTAGATACCCTCACTTTTATTTTTAATTTTTGTTCCATGCGCCGCTGTCCGTTGCAGACAGCAGCCCAAAAGCAGAATCAAGGTGCCTCTGCCTGCTGCAGATGGAACGATCTGCTTATTTATATGCTTTTGCTTTGTTGTTTTTGTTTATTCTTTTGTTTATTCTAATGTATATTTGGCCCGTTCGCCGCCAATCAGTTTAGGACGGCAGGCTGCTGATGTCAGCCGGGCACTGCCGATATATTTTACGCTTAACCGTTTTGGCACTGCCACCGGTTTTAAGTGCATACCAATTAAGGTTTCGCCAATATCCAATGCGCCGTCGGCCTGAATGGTTTCTACCATAACCGGATCGGCTTTGTGGCGGTAGGCATAGCTGCCCATGGAGCCGCCGGCATGAATCTGCGGAACAACGGTAACCTGAGTCAGGCGGTTTTTTTCCATAACTTCACGGTCAACTACCAATGCCCGGTTCAAATGCTCGCAGCACTGGAATGCCAGATACAGGCCTTTTTCTTCTGCCATTGGAGCCAGCACCTGATAAAGGGCTTCGGCAATGTCCGGCTGGCTGTCTTTGCCAATGCGGCCGCCGTGTACTTCGCTGGTGCTGCAGCCAATTACAATAATCTGACCCGGTTTTAAATTTGCAATTTCCAAATATTCAGTAAATGCCTGACGCATCTGTTGTTGAATTTCTTGCAATTCCATTCTTAACGCACCTCTTGTTCGTGAATTTTGTCAATCCGTCTCTGGTGACGGCCGCCTTCAAATTGGGTGGTCAGCCAGATGTTTACAATATCCAGCGCCAGGCCCTGCCCGATCACACGCTGCCCCATGGTTAAAATGTTGGCATTGTTGTGTTCTCTGGACGCATGGGCTGAAAATGTGTCATGACATAAAGCGGCGCGGATACCGGCTACTTTATTGGCTGCAATGCCAATGCCGATGCCTGTGCCGCAAATTAAAATGCCTCTGTCAAACTCTCCGGCGGCAACAGCTTTGGCAACTGGTACAGCAACATCGGGATAATCGCAGGATTGGGTATCATAGGTACCAAAATCCTGATATTCATATCCGTTGTCCTGCAAAAACTGCATCACTGCCTGCTTTAATTCAAAACCGCCGTGGTCGCAACCTACTGCAATCTTCATATTGATATCGCCTCCTTTGTTGTTTCAGGCCGATGTCTTTCCTGCATGTACCATACGGCTGTATGCTAAAGTAAAGGCCTGTCATCATGCCTGGGTTTTATGCTGATTGGATAAACTCATCTTAACGCAAAGTGTTTCCTTCGTATAGTCCTTTTTGCCGGAATTACACTGCATTAGAATCTTTTATTTTGTTAAGAACGGCAGCAACACTTTCCTGCAAAACTGCAAAGCAAGCTGCGTATTCTTCTGCACTGCCGCCAAAGGGATCGGGAATATCCGGTGCAGAAGGGTCGCCCATGGCATAGGCATTCAGCAAAAATACTTTATCGCCATACTGAGGCATGGCTGCATCCAGCATTCGTTTATGGCTGTTTGTCATCACAAATACATAATCGGCCTCCTGCATCAGTTGGGGGGTAATTTGCCGGGCGGTAAACCGGGATAGGTCACAGCCGTTCTGCTGCGCCACCGCAATGGCCTGCGGTGATGCCGGTGACGGTCCGGCGCACATAACACCGGCAGATGCCACCTGAAACGCACCGTATTGTTCCGGCGCATCGGCAATGAGCCGACGGGCAGCGGCTTCTGCCATGGCACTGCGGCAGGTATTCCCTGTACATACAAACAGAATATTCATTTTATGTTCACATCCTTAGCCATACTATACTTTCACGCCATACTGCAAAAGATGCAGATATGTTATCCTTTATCATAGCACATCTGCATTTAAAATTCTATCGGCACTGTAGAGAAAGATGGTGTAAAGTTTTTGTAGAAGATGGTGATAAAGGAATCCGGTTGTATGTAAAGAATATTACGGCTTATCGGACAATATCTGTTGCAGCGTCCACCTCTAGATGGCTTGCGGCAAGGAGATTGCCCTCTTGCGGATTAAAAATACGTTATGACAAGCGGAGTAAACATATTGTATTTCGGATAGTGCTATCTTTGTTCTTGCAGTAAATTTACACCATTGTTAAGAAATCGCCATAAACTCAGGAAAATACCTTCACCGAAAATACCTTATAAAAAACAACGCTTTCGGCTGCGCAGTCGGGCAGGAAAGCGTTGTTGGTTGTTCTGTTTTATGGTTACTTTAGCCGAATTTGCAGCCGGTCAGATTTTTTTACTGCCGGCAGCTTTTTGCAGCCGATTCATCAGCGCTGCTCCGATTTCTTCTGTGGGAAAGCTTTCGGTATAGATTGCTTCTACATCCGAATTATCAAAATAACGCAGCGCAGCAAATAGACTACTGGTAATTTGTTTTAAGTCGCTCCGTGAACCCAGGTTTACCACCAGATTTTCATCTTTGTTCTTTAGCAACCGCAGGGTTTCTGCCGACAGCATGACACCGGCTTTGCCTTTGTGGGGCTTTAGCTGATGGGAAATTTTTTCGGCTGCTTCTTCCGGTGTGCCGGTGCAAATATAAACCGGCGCTTCGGGCGCATAGTGGGTATATTTCATACCAGGAGCGCGGGGGGTTTCTTCGG
>USPE01000197.1 GCA_900556545.1 uncultured Peptococcaceae bacterium
CTTTTGCTTTATACTTTTATTATAATGTTTTTATAAAAACAGCCTAGAACCGTAAGTTTTGTTCTTACAGCACCATTAACAACCAATTGGTTGTCCTTGGGTAAGGAGGAAATTATGAATATCGAACATCTCAATTATCTAATTACCGTAGCGGACTGCGGCTCCATCCACGAAGCCAGCCGTCAGCTGCTGTTTAAACAGCAATATCTCAGCAACGTGGTAAAATCTTTAGAGGAACACTTTGGCACACAAATTTTTGAGCGACGTCCGCGGGGTGTAGTACCTACCGCCAATGGACAATTTTTGATCGACACGGCCCGACAGATTATTGCCCTTTATAACACCATGGAAAATGATTTTGCTTATCCTGATAACCAGCAGTCTCAGGATTGTCACGAAACCATCAATATCTATACATCTTCTAATTACTTAGATGCAGAGAACTTTTTAGTCATACTGGAAACATTCAAACAATATTTTCCGAATGTACAACTATCTTTGATCTCCAAAAGTACAGGGAATCTGTTTTCCACACTATATGAGGAACCCACCAGTTTGGCTTTATATCCTACCCATGTTGCAACTGATGTGTTTAGTCAGACGCTTCCGGCAGATTTAACTTTTCAAATATTGGAATCTATTCCATTAGGAGTTCTGACTTCTGTTCACAATAAAGCTGCACAAAACTATACAACAATTACTATAAAAGAGGCTTTGACTCTGCCACTGATTTTCTTAGCACCGCAGGATTTAACCCATGCTCCCATCTACCAAGCTATGTGCAGCTTTGGTAAACCCAATGTGCAGTATATTGTAGATAATCCGGCATTGCTGCTGCGCCTGTTAAAAAAAGAAAACTGGTACCCCATTACCAAACAGCACGCACTATCCGATGATCCATCCATTTTATCGATTCCTTTTCAGGAACCAATTAGTTTAAATCTACTTTTGGTTTATCATAAAGAAGCACCTCAATCCTACACATTAAGAAGCCTGATTCGATTTTTACGAACAGCACAGAGTCATTTACTGGAATAAATGTAAAAACAGATACCAGAACTTACAACATTCCGATATCTGTTTTCATTTATTCATCTAAACAACGCCGACCATCTTGCAAGCACAAGATGGTCGGCGTTTCATATATACAATATTTTGTTTCAGGATGGTTATTCAACTATTAAAATTCTTCAGTCAGTACCTGATAGATTGGCGCGCCTTCGCAGTCACGAGGCATACGCACGCCGCCCAATACAGCTACAGTTGGCGCAAAGTCTAACTGATGCATAATACGTTCTGTTTTGTAGTTTTCTTTAATGCCTTTCCCTGCCATAATCAGGATAGGAGCTACGGATGTATCAAAGTAGCTTTCCATGGTGGTCAGAGAGTCACCGTGGATACGGTTGAACCCTTCTGCCAGGAAGTAGATGATGTCGCCGCATTCCGGACCATACATACCCAATACTTTGGCATCTTTGTTGCGCAGAGCCAGTTCGATAGCCCGTTTGCCCATATATTCATACTTATACAGTGCTGTAATGATTTCTTCCTCTACTGCATACTTGTCTTCCGGTTCTACAATACCGTGTGCATCTCTGCCTTTCAGGTTAATCCAGATATGGCCGCCGCGGGTAGCAACCGCTTTGGTGTTTTCCCAGTCGATTTCTTTCAGCGCATTGCCCTTTTCGTCATGTTTTAAAGCAGTGAAGCCCAGTTCTTCCAGCACACGCACGTTGCAGCCAAAAGCGTCGCCAATCAGTGGTGGATGTTCTTCACCCATAGTCAGCAAGCCGTGGTCACTCATGATCAAGATAGTCCAGCCTTCATCCAGGAAGTGCAGGAAGCTGCCCAGATAACGGTCAGTCTGGCGATATACTTCACGAATCAGTTCCTGGTATGCTTCTGCGCGCTGCTCAGCTTCCGGTGTGTTGGCTCTTGGTTTTGCGTGATGCCAGAATTTATGACCCATCGCATCTACATTGTGGATATGGCTGTAGATGACATCATAACCTTCTTCTGTTGCACAATAGTTCAGACATTTGCTCTGCCATTCACAATATTTTTCCCAGCTGCCTACCATGATAGTTCTGGCCAAATCTGGATCAAATGCGCCGTAGATAGCCTGCACAGTCTGCGGTCCTACGTTTTCAATAATTGCATCATGCAATGCGGCCGGATGCCACATATGGTCATTGGTGATATCTACAGCAACACCGAACCATAAGCGCAGATGGCTGCCATCTTCTGCAATGTCAATCAGTTTTACTGCGCGGGAACACATCGCTTTTTTATCTTTAAATGGAATTTCTTCTACCAGCGGACGAATTTCATCTGCTGCACTTACTGTCATAATTGGTTCTGCATCTTTTTTATTTTTGTAGATAGCTACGCGGTCATATTTGCCTTCAGCATTTTTCAGTACCAGACAAGGTCTTCTTACCAGACCATCAGCCAGCAGTGCTATAAATTCTAATGCATCTGTAGGTGCATCAGCCCAACCAGTTGCAGCTTTAATACCGGAGTTTACAATGTCAATCGGAGAGTTGTCTAACCCCAGTTCACCGTCTGCTTCTGTCAATTCGATGTTGGTTACTTTCTTTTCACCACTGGCATCAGCTTCTGCCAATACAGCAGCTTCTACCGCATTCACTTCTGGTTCTTCATCCGGTAGGTCTGTAATAATACAACCGGCACCGTTATTCACCTGTACTCTTGGTTTTACTACCACGCTTTCAAATTTGGCATTAGCAACAACTAATCGTTCCCAATCCGCAATAGCATTCCCAGGGCCTACACCACCAGGCTGCACACCATCTACTACATGCAGGTTTGGATTATCGCTGGTTGGAGGCCAGCTGGAACCGGGCCAGTGCCATACCAATGTTTTTTTGCCGGCTTCAGCAAACACATTCCACAGTGGTTCGGATTTACATTTGCGGGAGTCCAGTGCATATACCATGGTATCCAGAGAGGAATGGTCCTGGTTCCAGAAGCAGGTAATACCGTGCGTACCCGGACAAGTACCGGTGGCCATGGTTGTCCACATCGGTGGGGTAATGGTTGGATGCGCTCCCTGCATCACCAAATCTTCTCTGGTAGAACCCCGTTCAATAAATTTTTGTACATTTGGCAGAATGCCTTCTTTCAAGAATTTGTTGGTCAGACTTGGATCCATACCGTCAACGCCCAGAATCATAATTTTGTCAGTTAATGCTTTTCTCTGCAAACTCATAAGTTTCTCTCCTTTTTCGTTTCTAATTTTTTATATAGTTTAAATTGCTTTTGCTTTATACTTTTATTATAATGTTTTTATAAAAACAGCCTAGAACCGTAAATTAAAATACTTTTGTCTTATCTGGTAACAAAATACTTACCCCACATGAGAGGATCTTATGAATATCGAACATCTGAACTATCTGGTTACCGTGGCTGACTGCGGCTCTATCCACGAAGCCAGCCGTCAATTACTGTTAAAACATTCCTATGTCAGCAATGTCATTAAATCACTAGAACAATATTTTGATACGCAAATATTTGAACGCCATTCTAAAGGGGTAACGCCCACCATCAACGGACAATATTTAATTGATCAAGCCCGCGTCATTTTAACTTCCTTTGAAAAAATGAATGATAGTTATCGTTATCCCGACAACCAAAAACAATTAGCATGTACGGAGTCCATCATCATTTATACTATTGCTTACCTAGATAACGCTGTGCTGATTGCTATATTGGAGGAGTTCAAAAGATATTTTCCCAACGTTACCGTTACTATCACATCTCTACAAAATATTGAAGATTTACCATACCTGCTCAAAGAATCTATAAGTTTGGCTTTTTTGCTCTCTAATACGCCGTCTGCAACCCTACAACAAAAGTTGGGGACAGAATTGATATACTATGTTATGACTCCTATCTCACTAGCCATGTTTACTGCAAAAAGCAACCCAGAGGCAAACAAATATCCTATCATCTCTATCGAAAAGGCTTTAACACTGCCGTTAGCGATTCTGGCACCGCAAACACCAGAATCCTCACCGATCTATCAGGTGATTAAAACTTATGGGCAACCAAACATTCAATATTGTGTAGACAATCCCATGATGTTGTTCCGCTTATTACAAATGAAAAACTGCTTTACCATCGGAAAATTTGATATTTTAGCCAACAACGCTTCTATTGTTCGTATTCCCTTTCAAGAACCAATGCAAGCTAATATATTTTTGATTTGTCATCAAGATGCACTCAACTCTTATGCTTTCAATAGTCTGATCAAACTATTGAAAAAACAAACTTCATAATAAAAATAGCTGTTCCGCATAAAGCAGAACAGCTATTTTTATTTATTCATATACCATATTCATTTAGATAGTTACAATTCAATATTAATATTCTTCGGTCAGTACCTGATAGATCGGCGCGCCTTCACAGTC
>USPE01000198.1 GCA_900556545.1 uncultured Peptococcaceae bacterium
ATTACAGCAAAATATCCGTCTGGAAACCATCCTGCGCCAATTGATAGAAGCACTGCAGCAGCATGAACAGGAAACAGCAAAAAAGCAGCAGCGCCCGGTCAGGCCGGAAAAAACTGACCAGGGGATGCAGCAAAAAAAAACGCAGCCGCAAGAAACTGCCGCGGAACCAACGGAGCAGCCCATGCAAAAGCCGCCGGCGCCAAATCGTCCCCCCTCGGTGGTGACCAGCAGAGGTTCCCGACGGGCTAATCTGTCTAAATATATGCGCAATTTGAACAGCTCGGTGCAAACGCCCAAATCCACGCGCAATTTTGAAATTTTGGCAGAGCCGGAAGGGACAAAAGCCAATCAGACAATAGAAGAATGAACGGGAGAGATTATTGTGCGAAATGCATGGTAATCTCTTTTTTTTATGGGATGTTCAATCATGAGTTGCCATATAGAAACTATTATATCATACTGTTGTTTTATTTTTACTTGTGAATATAAAGTTGAAACGATGTTAAAAAAGATTATCGAGTGAACGCTACTGTGTTATATTACTATCATAGTTTCCGACTAAAAAATATATTGCCAAACAATCAGTAAGGTGCTAAAATTTAATCAAAAAGTTTTGCAGTAAAAATTGCTGGAGGGGAGTATATTGAATTTAAGTCATGGTCAAATACATACAACCTATCAGGTTGTGGATGTATCCCATCTTGCGCTGCCGATAGAGCGCCGATTAGAAGCCCTTGGTTTGACCGAAGGTACCAATATTACAATTTTAAATAAAAAGAAAAAAGGGGCTGTCATTGTTAAAGTGCGCGGCACCCGCTTTGCAGTGGGAGAGCATATTGCAGAGGGAATCCAGATTGGGGAGGTGACACCATGAAGGATACGGTCAATATTGGGTTTATCGGGAATCCAAACTGCGGCAAAACCACGCTGTTCAACGCCTATACCGGAGCTAAATTAAAAGTGGCCAACTGGCCCGGTGTTACCGTAGAAAAAAAGGAAGGCTCCATGCAGTATCAGGGGCACACCTTTAAACTGGTGGACTTGCCCGGCATTTACAGCCTGACCTCTTATACCATGGAGGAAAAAGTATCCCGGGAGTTTATTCTCAGCGATGATGTAGATGTTATTGTAGATATTGCCGACGCCTCTGCGCTGGAGCGCAATTTGTATCTGACACTGCAGCTGATTGAGCTGGGCAAACCGGTGGTGCTGGCTTTAAATATGATGGATATTGTAGAAGAACGGGGCATGGAAATTGACATGCACCGTCTGCCGGAAATGCTGGGTATTCCTGTGGTGCCGGTGTCGGCGCGCAAAAAGCGGGGGCTGGATATTCTGATGCACGCAGTGGCCCACCATATGGATGACGATGAACCGGTTGTGCTGATTCACGAGCATGACGAAGCGGAAGAAAACAGCCGGCATGCCCACGATCATCATCAGGAATATGCCATGGTGTACAGCGATATCATCGAAGACAAAATCGACGCCATCATAGAGGTGCTGCAGGTGCGTTACCCCAATATGCGCAATTATCGCTGGCACGCGCTCAAGCTGTTGGAGCAGGATGCCGACATTATGCAGCGTTATCCCGTTGATTTGCCTGCGGTGATGGATCGCAGCTATGAAAAAGATATTATCAATCAAAAATATGATTTTATTCAGGAAATTATTTCAGAAGTATTGATGAACAAAGCAGAAAAGGCAGAACGCACCGACCGTCTGGATGCTGCGCTGACCCATCCTGTTTGGGGTGTGCCTATCTTTTTAGGCGTGATGGCCATGGTATTTATGCTGACCTTTACCATCGGCGACTGGCTCAAGGAAACCTTTGTGGAGGAAGCCATTGCCTGGGTTTCCGCAGGAATTCTGAATTGTCTGCTTTATTTTCAGGTCAATGATATTTTAATCTCCTTGATCGTAGACGGAATTGTGGCAGGGGTAGGCACCATTTTAACCTTTTTGCCCAATATTTTCATTTTGTTTCTGGCCCTGGCCTTTTTGGAAGACAGCGGCTATATGTCCCGCGTGGCCTATGTAATGGACGGCATTATGGGCCGTCTGGGATTATCGGGCAGAGCCTTTATTCCCATGCTGTTGGGATTTGGCTGCACAGTGCCGGCCGTTATGGCGTCCAGAGCTCTGGAAAATCCCCGTGACCGCCGCAAGACCATTTTAATTACGCCATTTATGTCCTGCAGCGCCCGTTTGCCTATCTATGTGGTGTTCTCTCAGATGTTCTTTGCCCAACATGCCATGCTGGTGGCTTACTCCATGTATGTGCTGGGGATTGTGGTGGCTTTGCTCACTGCTTTTGTTCTAAAGCTGATTGATAAAAAAGAAAGCCAAAATAATTTATTAATTGAGCTGCCCGAATATAAAGCGCCCAATGCCCACAGCATTGCCATCTATGTATGGGAAAAGGTAAAAGACTATTTAACAAGAGCAGGTACTGTTATTTTTGTAGCTTCTATTATCATGTGGGGATTGCTGAACTGCGGGCCAACCGGTCTGGCAGCCGATATGGGACAAAGCTTCGGCGCTATCCTGGGCAAATGGCTGGTTCCGGTCTTTGCACCTGTAGGTTTGGGTTATTGGCAGATTGTGGTGGCACTCTTATCCGGTATTGCCGCCAAAGAAGTGGTGGTATCCAGCTGCGGTGTGCTGTTTGGCATCAGCAACCTCAATTCGCAGGCCGGTATGGATGACATGGTGGGCATTTTGGCCGCCATGGGCTTCGGCGCCGTCAACGCCTATGCACTGATGACCTTCTGCCTGCTGTACACACCATGCGCCGCCACCTTGGCTACTATCAAGCGGGAGTCCGGCAGTTGGAAATGGACAGTCCAGGCGATGGTATTCCAGTTGGTTGTGGCTTGGTTGGTCACCTTTGTGGTGTATCGCATTGGCTTGTTATTTGTTTAAGGAGGCGGAGCCTGTGTTAGCAACGATAGTTATTGGCGTAATCATCGGCTTGTATGCCGGTTGGGTGATTTTTAAAAAGTATAAGGACTGGAAAGCAGGCAAATATTGCAGCTGCGGCTGTTCCGGCTGTTCCGGCAAAAAAAGCTGCGGTGTTTCCAGCGGAATTGAGAAATCTTTATGATATGTTAAATTTTAAGAAGCCGGAGGGAAGATTATTTTTGTTACATGTCCACCTCTAGATGGATTGGGGCGAAATACGTTTTATGGAGCTGGACAAAGTCCAAAGCGACAAAAACGTATAAGCCACTGTCCAGAGTAGCGTGTGGACATAACAAAGAATAATCTTTCCCGCTTGAAATATTGTTGGCTGAAATTGTTCTGCGCCTTTCAATTGGATCATCATAATTTAAAATAGAATAAAAAACATATCACGTTGTAATATCTTTGCATAATTGGCAGAGGTTATTGCGACGTTTTTTTATGCCTTGAAAGATAATGCAAGAAAATTTTTCACCAATGCCCCAATCCGACAATTTTTACAGAGGAAATGATGTATCATGGGAATAACTGGATATTGTGGGATGGAGGAGTCGGCGTGAGAAAAACGGAGATGACGAGATTAGTAGAACTGGGCAATAGTTTTATCCAACTGGGAAATGCGCTGCAGCAGATGGAAGTACAGCCGCCGCGGCAGCAAACCGATATTATACAGGAGATTTACAATAAAGTATATCAGCAGGTGTGCCGGTTTTGTCCCAAGGAAAGTTGGTGCTGGCAGGAAGAAAGCAGTTATACTATGGAAGAACTGAGCAATGCCTGCAACACGCTGGAGGAGTTTGGACTGCAAAAGCAGCCTGCTTTTTCCACCAAGTTTCAGGGACGCTGCAGCCGCACCGGTCAGTTGGAAATTGCGCTGTCCAACCAGATGGAATATTACAAGCAGCAGCAGAGCCAGCAAACGCAGCTGGAAGAAAGCAAAGCCAATATTGCCAACCAGTTGGTCTTGCTGGGCGAACAAATACAGCTGATGCGCACAGGCAATGGCAGCTACGAGCAGACTCAACGGCTGCTGGTGGGCCATGCTTCCAGCAAAAAGGAGCAGGTGTCGGGCGATAGCTGGGGCGTGCAGGATTTGGGCGACGGCCGCATGGTGCAAATTTTGTGCGACGGTATGGGCAGCGGTGAGCTGGCCATGCAGCAGAGCAAGCTGGCAGTGCATTTGCTGCAGACTCTGCTGTCCGGCGGCTTGAGTATGCGGCTGTGTCTGAATATGATTAATACTATTATGTCCTTTCAATACGGCGGTGTGCGGTTCAGCACTATGGATATTGCTTTGTGGAACTTACACAGCGGCAAAATTGAATTGTATAAATACGGCGCAGCTCCATCCTTTGTCAAAAATGGCCGTAAGGTGGTTTCCTATGACGGCAGTTCGCTGCCGGTGGGTATCCTGCCGCGGGTGGAATGTTCTTTGTTGGAGCATACCATTGCTGAAGGGGATTTGTT
>USPE01000199.1 GCA_900556545.1 uncultured Peptococcaceae bacterium
TTCAGACTGGCGTATTTGAGAAAAACTGGTTTCTGGAAAACCAGGCTGGCCGTCCATCCTTTAACCGGATGCGTGCAAGATGTGCAGAAACCCAGATTGAAGCAGTTGGTAAAGAATTAAGAGACAAAATGCCTTGGTTACAAAAATAATAGGGGTGAAATAAATGCAGCTAAACGGAGCGCAGATTTTGATAAATGCCCTGGAAGCACAGGGGGTCGATACGATTTTCGGCTATCCGGGCGGAGCAGTGTTGGAAATTTATGATGCGTTAAAAGAAAGTAAGATTCATCACGTATTGGTCCGAAATGAGCAGGGCGGTGCGCATGCTGCCAGCGGTTATGCCCGCGCAACTGGCAAAGTGGGCGTTTGTCTGGCGACTTCCGGCCCTGGCGCAACCAATCTGGTGACAGGGATTGCTACAGCTTGCATGGACTCTGTACCAATTGTAGCCTTTACCGGGCAGGTGCCCCGTTCTATGATTGGAACAGATGCGTTTCAGGAAATTGACATTACAGGGATTACTTCGCCTATCACAAAGCATAACTATTTAGTACAAAATGTAGAAGATTTACCGCGGATTATTGCAGAAGCATTTTATATTGCAAGTACAGGCCGTCCGGGACCGGTGCTGATTGATATTCCTCGTGATATCTCTCAGGCTGTGACCGAGTATGTGCCAGTAACAGAATTAGATATCCGCAGCTATAAACCGACAGTTTCCGGCCATGTGGGAATGATCAAACGGGCGGTAAAAACCATTAAAAATTCTCGCAAAATGGTGATCTGTGTTGGCGGCGGCGTTGTTGCCAGCAACTCTACTGCAGAAGTGATGAAACTGGCAGAAATGAAAAATGCCACTGTGGTAGCAACTATGATGGGGTTATCTGGCTATCCGGATAATGAGCCTCGCTTCTTAGGAATGTTGGGTACCTATGGTAATGAAGGTGCCAATCTGGCAGTGCAGGATTGTGATTGCCTGCTGGCATTGGGGATGCGCTTTGATGACCGTGTAATCAGTACACCGGGAAGTTTTGCTCCTAATGCGGAAATTATTCATGTGGATGTAGACCCTGCCGAAATCGGTAAAAATGTGGAAATTGATATCCCCATTGTAGGAGATCTGCGGGCTGTATTAGCCGAACTAAATCAGCAGTTGGAAAAATATGATGATTTGGCTGTGTGTGAGAATTTGTATCCGCAAATCGCATTGCCTATGTCCGATGGCATTAATGTGCCTTGGACCATGCAGCTGGTAGAAACACTGGTGGACAAAGAAAAAACCATTATTACTACCGATGTAGGGCAGCATCAGGTTTGGACAGCCAACAGCTATCATTTTACATCACCGCGGAAATTTATCAGTTCCGGTGGACTGGGAACCATGGGGTATGGGATTCCGGCAGCCGTTGGTGCGCAGATTGCCTGCCCTGATAATCTGGTAATTGCAGTGACTGGTGATGGCAGCTTCCAGATGTGTATGCATGAGTTAGGCACCATTCTGGAGCAGGAACTGCCTATCAAGATCTTGGTGTTTAACAATAATGTGCTGGGTATGGTACGTCAGTTACAATATCATTACAGCGGGCAGCGGTACAGCGGCGTTCATTTTAGCAAAACTGTTAATTTTATGGACTTGGCCAAAGCTTACGGCGCAGCCGGCTATCAGATTATGAACAAAGAAGAAGCCATATTAAAAGAAGCATTTGCCAATGGTCGGTTTTCTATTATTGAAATAGCCATTGATCCTGATGATTTATGCCTGCCTATCGTACTGGGCGGTCATGCATTGGATGATATGGTGCTGGAACCAGAAAAATAAATAAAAATGATGGGTTTTCCTTATCATAATAAAGAACGATCAGCAAAAGCTGGTCGTTTCTTTATTTTACCCGGGAATCATACAGAAAATGGAATAGGATTAAGTAAATTATAAATGCTGAAAAAAGAGATAGACTAAGTTAAATCAACTCAAACCGGAAGGTCGTATTACGCGGCTTTCCGGTTTTTGCATAGAAAACTTGTCAAAATTATTGACAAGTATACTTGGCGATGATATAGTATGAATGCAAATAAAACTTGGCATAAAAGGAGGTATCATTTATGAATAAGGAAGAGATTTTAGCCAGAAGTAAAAAAGAGAATGTGTATGGAGATGAACGTGAAAAGGCAGTGCGCATCAAACGAGATGCATTTTCTCTTTGGGGACTGACTATTTTAGGGGGTATCATTATGGGAATCAAATTATTTTTTGCAGAATTTCCGGCGGATATTATCTCTATTTTATTTTGTACATCCGGTCTTGGTTTTGCTTATGAAGGGATCATGCTGAACAAGAAATGGGTTACAGCCAGCGGTGTTATCATGCTGCTGTTAGCGGCATACTATTTTTATATATTTTGTGCGGGGATATTCTAATGGATGATAAACTTACCCTTAAAAACAATTTAAAAGAGGCGCGGACGGAGAAAAAACTTTCCCAAGCGGCGCTGGCGGAACTGGTGGGGGTATCGCGCAATACCATTAGTTCCATTGAAACAGGGCAATTTAATCCAACGGCTAAGCTGGCCCTGATTTTATGTATCGCTCTGGATAAAAAGTTTGAGGATCTATTTTATTTTGATGAATGATGTCATGATAGTATTGTTCATTGCTTTTGGCTATGGGTCGTGTTGATTTGGTGCTGTCATGTTTCTTTTATTCAAATTCTTTTGTTGTTGGTAACGATATTGTGATAGGGCTTTCTTGCGCGAAAAAATAGAATTTGTTATACTAAGAAAGCGAAAAATGGATGAGACAAATGAAGATAGCGTAAAAACATGAATAATGGGAGTAAAAACGATGATAGATATCAAGCAGATTTTACAGGAAAATCCTGTGGTGGCAGCGCCGATGGCGGGCATCAGCGATCGGCCCGCCCGGCTGATTGCCAGAGAATATGGCTGCGGTCTGGTGTATACAGAGATGATCAGTGCCAAAGCGCTGACTTATCAGAATAAAAAAACCTATTTGCTGATGAATATGGAAGGGGAACAGCAGCCGGTCAATATGCAAATCTTTGGCTCTGAGCCCGACGTGATGGCTGAAGGTGCCCGTATTATGCAGGACTATGGCGCGCAGATGATTGATATCAATATGGGCTGTCCGGTGCCTAAGGTGGTCAATAATGGAGAAGGTTCTTCTTTGATGCGTAACCCGGAGCTGGCTGTGCAGATTGTAGAAGCAATGGTAAAAACGGTTACTGTGCCGGTTACGGTAAAAATCCGCAAAGGCTGGGACGATGATCATGTCAATGCGGTGGAATATGCCAAACAGATGGAAGCTGCCGGTGTCAGCGCTATTGCAGTGCATGGCCGTACTCGTATGCAGTATTACAGCGGTAAGGCCGATTGGGATATCATTGGCCGTGTGAAAGCTGCGGTATCGGTGCCGGTGATTGGCAACGGCGATATTTTTGCGCCGGAGGATGGCAAAGCCATGCTGGAGCAAACCGGCTGCGACGGCATTATGCTGGGTCGGGGCGCGCTGGGCAGACCATGGCTGTATAAGCAGATGGTGGATTATCTGCGTACAGGCAGTTATGATCCGGAGCCGGAACTGGAGCAGCGCAAAGCGGTGATTTTACATCATGCGCAGCTGATTTGCGCAGAAAAAGGGGAATATGTGGCCATGAAGGAGCTGCGCAAGCATATTGCCTGGTATTACAAAGGGCTGCCCCATGCAGCCCGGATGCGGGATCAGATTAATACTGTAGCTACCATGGAGGATTTGGCCCAATTATTGCAAATGAAATTCTAAACAATAAAATGTTCTGATAAAATTTTGCCTTCTGTGAATATTATGTAAATCTTTGGTAATAATACTACTATCATGAAAACATAATCTTTTAGGAGGAATAAAAAATGGAATTAGAACAGGTATTGGAGAAAAATAGAACGTTACATCATATGATGCAGAAGGCTACAGTAGATGCGCTGGATTTTCAGAATGCGGCAGAACAGCTGCACAGCTTGCTGCAGTGCAGTGTTTATATTATCAATAAAGAAGGGACATTGCTGGGTTGTAAGGATACCGAAGGTATGCAGCTGTTAAGCCGCCAGGAGCTGGAACAGCGTCAGTGCAGCCAGGATAATTTGGATTGGATGCTGTCTATCCGTCATCCTGTCTGCAATATTACCGCTTCTGGCATTGGTGCCGGTAAACGGACAGAGTGAGCCTATGGGGCTGTTGATTTGCGGCAGAGAGCAGGAACCATTTGCTGAAGAAGGGCAGCTGCTGACCGAGTATGCGGCAACATTGGCTTCTGTGATGATGATTCGGGCCGCCAGCAGAAAGGCGGAAACGGAAGCGCGCAAGAAAAATGTAGTGCAGCTGGCGTTGGAAGTATTGTCTTATTCGGAGTTG
>USPE01000200.1 GCA_900556545.1 uncultured Peptococcaceae bacterium
TCGCCCAGCTGGTTTCTGCCCTCGGCTGCCCCCTGTTTATCAGCCGCAAATTCCCAATTCTGCATCTGCGCACAGAGCACTTTCGTTTGGATAAAAAAAATGCCCTGGCCCATCTGCATGTAGGTGTGCCAATGGCAATTCAATTTGCGATCACTGCCATCGGCGTTATGGTGATGCAGGCCGCGTTAAATAATTTTGGTTCTGTGGCCATTGCAGGCTTTACCGCCGCCAACAAAGTAGAAACTTTGGTTACACAGCCATTTGTGGCAATTGGTATCACCATGGCAACCTACTGCGGACAAAACCGCGGCGCCCGCAAAATGGACCGCATTCGGCAAGGGGTTCGCATTGCGCTGGCAATCAGTTTTTGTGCCACAATCTTTGCTGCTCTGCTCAACGTTTTTGGCGGCCGTTTTTTCACCCAGCTATTTATCACCGATAAAAACGATCTGGAAAATGCGCTGTATTATGCCCAACAGTATTTGAATATCATTGCTGTATTTTACGTCACCTTAGCAGTGCTGTATGTATTCCGCAACAGCCTGCAAGGAATGGGAGAGGCAGCTGTTCCGGTGTTCGGCGGCTTTATGGAGTTGGTAGCCAGAGTGGCAGTATCTATTTTTCTGCCGTTAAAACTGGGTTATGTGGGCGTTTGTCTGGCTACACCCGCCGCCTGGATTGCAGCCGATATCCCGCTTTTGCTGCGTTACGTTTTCAAAATGAAAAAAGAAGCGCCCATTCACAAAAAAATAAAAGCGCAAGAACGTAATTCCATAAAGCAAACCAAATAATAACAAAGCCATATTCTGTATGGCAATCCGGTTTGTTTCATTCCGGCTATCCATGCGCTATCATGACAAACAGGCTGTGTTCTCTATACAACTAGAGCGCACAGCCTGTTTCTTTATATATTTCATTTTTTGTCCATTTTGCCGAAACTTCTACGGTTCCTGCCAATCGGCAGTCTGCTGCAGCAAGGTCAACGGTATCATGGTATAAGCAGCGTTCTGCAATAAATCTTTATGATCATAATCAAACAAAATGGCGGTAAAAGCCTCTGCCTCTCCAAACACCTCCAGATGGGTCTGCCGCGCTGTCACCTTACTGTCTGTTCCCACATAATGGGGCAGATACTGCGCCACATAGTCCGGTGTGCGGTAAAAATCAACAATGGCATGATGCCACTGCTTCTCATTGCTGACTGTCAGCCATTGGGGCAATTTTTTGGGCTTTTCATGCAGCGCCAGATCAAATTTCAACAGCCATTGAAATTGCACTGCATCTACCTGCGCATTTTGCTGCACAAACTGCCACAAAATATCGCACAGACCAATTTTGGACTGATACTGATAATGGCAGTTGTGCCCAATCCAATATTGGGACAGCTGTTCAAAGAAGGCAAAGGGACTGTCATACAATGGCACCAGATAGTCCAGCACATGCAAAAATTTACCGCTGTTATAATAGGTTTCCACCATTTCTTCCACATATTTCAGCCGCAGCGTATCGGTATAGGGCAAGGCGTGGGTGGTCAGCACCTCGTAAGGAGCAGTATCCTGATATACAATGGCAAAGTCCTGCCGCCGCTGATGAATCATAGAACCCTTCAGCACTTTTAAAAAACCCAGCTGTAATTGCTCCGGCCGCAAAGCATACACATCATTAAAAGAACGGCCAAAGGAATCATAATCTTCATAAGGCAAGCCGGCAATCAAATCCAAATGCTGATGGATATTATCCCCTGCTTTGATTTGCTTGACCACAGCAGATAATTTTTCAAAATCTACATTGCGGTTAATTGCGCCGATGGTCTGGGGATTGGTGGACTGCACGCCAATCTCAAACTGAAACAGCCCTTTGCGCACTGTTTTTAAAAAGTCGATGGTTTCCTGATCCAGCAAATCTGCTGTGATTTCAAAGTGAAAGTTGGTCACGCCGTTATCATGGGTATGCAAATACTGCCAGATAGCCATTGCGTGACTTTTTTTGCAGTTAAAGGTGCGGTCAATAAATTTTACCTGCCGTACTCGGGCATCCAAAAATTTCTGCAGCTGGGGCAATACTTTTTCCAACGGTACAAAACGCACCCCTTTTTCGATGGAGGATAAACAATAACCGCAGCTGTACGGACAGCCTCTCTGGGTTTCATAATAGATAATCTGATTGTGTACATCGCTGAAATCTTCTTCATAAGGGAACGGCAGCAGTGCCAAATCCAACGGTTGCTGCGCCGGCGTAGACAAAATTGCTCCATTCTGCCGAATGGTCAGGCCGCAGATGTCTGCCAAAGAAGGAGGCTGATTATGATCCAGATGCTCCAGCAGCTGGGTAAATACCAGTTCGCCCTCACCCCGCATAATCAGATCCATGTCCGGATTTTCCTGCAAAAATACTTCGCTTTCATAGCTGACCTCCGGCCCGCCTGCACCCAGCAGACAATTGGGCAATATTTTTTTCAACAGCGGACAAAGCTGCTTGATCATTTCTACATTCCAAATATAACAGGAAAATAAAATGACATCCGGCTGCTGCCGAAACAGTTCATCGGCAATAAAGTCTAACCGCTGATTGATGGTAAACTCCATGGTCTGCAGCTGATGCCGTTTATCGTTATCTGCAAATCTGGTCAAATAACGCAGCGCCAAGCTGGAATGAATAAATTTGGCGCTCAAAGATGCCAGGATAATCTTCTTCATTGTGATACCTCGTTTGATATGTATTGATGGCTGTACAGTCATCGAACCTGTTATGTATTATAGCGTGTTTTGGGCAGAAAAACAAATGGATTCTCCGTTGTTGCTTGCTACCGCTCCATTATAAAACAAGTGCTTAAACCGACCGCATAATGCCGTCAGCCTAAGCACTTGCTGCCGCGCCATATGATAAAACGCTGTTATCACTTGAGCATTACCCATTTTCGTCAAAGTTTATCAAGATAACAAGATACAAATATGCACAACCCTGCTTTCATCTAACAGACCTGATTGATGCAGGTAATTGCATTTAATGCTCTGGGAAAAC
The DNA here is from genome assembly GCA_900556545.1 of uncultured Peptococcaceae bacterium. Lineage (GTDB taxonomy): Bacteria > Bacillota > Peptococcia > Peptococcales > Peptococcaceae > UBA7185. Next base: position 3,022 of record USPE01000200.1, read on the forward strand.
CGATAAACGGCAGACATTGGGTGATGGCAGCAATCAATCGTTCGCGAGTATTGCCCACATTGAGATTGGCCTCGGCGTGGGCTTTGGCCTGCGGTTCACATCCGCCGAGGGAACAGATGGCGCAAAAGGTAATCAGTTCCCGCATTTTCAGATCTAACGTACCTCGGGTATAAAAATCCCCAAAACAATGCGCCGACAAATATTCCTGTATATGCTGGAGTTCCTGCGGCGCTGCCGCACGCATTGCATTGATATTCTCCGCCCCAAAGATTTGCTGCTGTACGGCAAGCCCATCTTTTAAACGAGTTTCTTCTGTGACTGTGGCTTGTTGGGGAAGGGGCTGCTCAATTCCGGCTGCCTGAAAGGCTTTGTTTGCTTCATCCAGCGCACACAATACCTTTTCTGCTCCGATATACGGCGCGCACTGATACAGCGTTTCTTTGATTTCTTCTGGACTTGCGCCCACATCCAACGCCGACAGCACATATTTGGAAAGGTGCTTGATTGTTTGACTGGCGGTAAGCGCCGTTAAGGTAAGCAAAGATTTTTGCACCTTTGTCAAACTATTGCGGGCAAGCACGTCACCACAGATAAACTGCCCGATGATCATTTCAAATTCGGCGTCCAGCTCTGCATTGGCAAATCCTGTTCCACGGAAATATTCCTGATTATTCTTTACCGCAATTTCTTTTCGACTCATACTAGATTCCTCCCTATACACCAGGCTTTACAAACATCATTTTATCCGCAAGACTTTCCATATGTTCATCCCAATGTTCTTTTGGAACGTCTTCTATGGACACCGATACAAACTTTTTGTCAATTTGCAGCTCCTCTGCAAGAAACTGCTGTACCTTAAAGGCAATTTCTTTTTTTGCCGTATCATCCCTGCCGGGAATCATGGTAATATCAACGTGAGGCATACGTTTTTTCCCCTCTCAAAATTTTAATTGGCAAAACACCCTCCTATTTCAATCAATCGTTGGGTTTTATACACAGTTCTTTTCAACAACTACATCATAAACAACAATATAAACAACAATGATTTTGCTAAATCACTTTGCATTGTTTCCAGCGATGTTTCCTAAATCGCCGCCAGAAAATCACTCCTCTCAGCACCCAGTCCAGACACATGGCATATGCAATTCCAATAACACCTAACTGCAAACCAATCCCAAACAAAAAAGAGAATACCAGCCGACCGCCAAGGGTTGTGCCCAGAGACACCAACATGGTAAATTTGACATCACCAGCTGCACGCAGTCCTTTGCCCAACGGGTCTGCAAAGGGAAACGCTATTGCACTGAACAGGTTGTGAATCAACACCAGCAATATCACCAGCTGTTTTGTTTCTTCTGCAATGGAATACGC
>USPE01000201.1 GCA_900556545.1 uncultured Peptococcaceae bacterium
TTATGGCTATCTCCAAAGAAGGCATTATTATTCGCATTAAAGTGGATGAAATCTCCTCTATGGGACGGACGACCCAGGGCGTAACCCTGATGCGGGTGTCCGAAGAAGACAAAGTTGTTTCCATGGCTCGTGTAGTAGATCACGAAAACCAGGAAGAAAAATAATCATAAATAGTAATATCCATCAGGCGGCGCAGCAATGCGCCGTCTTTTTCTTTTGTGCAATCGGTTGATAGCACCTCATATCCTGTATAGACAGGAGACAGGCAACAAAACATCTCCCTGGTTCGCGCACATAAGGTTATTCTACTATATGATTATGCAAATATACCAATCAATATTGTGCTAACGCATAAAAATGAGAGAAAACAAAAATTTGTCCCGGTTTCACCACAAAAAAAGCCAAAATGTAACAAAAGTGTAACCACTGCATGCTATAATAGCACCAGAGAGAAAGATTTCCTTTGCTTTGCGGGAAATCACTGAATCACAGTCAGAAAAATTATACTTTTCAATCATACATAAAAAATACTATATCTAGCGGATATGCAGTGTGACAAACACTACATATCCGCTTTTTTCATGCAATAAAAAAGTATAAAATTCTGGATGGTGTTCAGGAAGAAAAATATAAAAAGAAACGAGGAGGAGCAGTATGTTATTCAAAAAAAGTAAAAAAAATATTGCAATACTGTTGGTCATTGCCATGTTGTTGACCATCATGCCGATGACAGTATTTGCAGAAGGAGAAGAAGTTGGCGAACCAACAGCGCCGGAAATTGTAACATATCACTTAAATGATACTGGGACAATTTCTGTGACAGCCGGAACAACATTTAACCTATCAGCAGAAGCCACTACAGAGAGCGCTGTATCCATGCAGTGGAAAATTGTTGATGAAAGTAGTACAGAAAGCGAAACGGTGTCATCCGTAAATGAAGATGGTTTCTCTGTTTATGAAAGCATTTCTTTTGACACAGAAGGAATTTATACCATCACAGCTACCTGTTTAGACGGTGAGGGAAATGTAATTACTGATGAAAACGGAGATTATACAGTATCTGCAACCGTTACTGTAACAGCAGCAGAAGCTGCGGTAACCAAGATTGCAGCTTTTACACCATTGGCTGAAACAGTGGCATCTCAAACTGTCGCATTGGGCACAGAGCAAGAAAATATCTCACTGCCTGCAACTTTAGAAGCAACAGATGATGCAGAAGAATCCGTTACTTTAGAAGTGACATGGCAATGTGAAAACTATGATGGAAATGCAGTTGGTGAATATATTTTCACACCGGTAATTCCTGAAAATTACATTGTAGATGAAACTGTTATCTTGCCTGCAATTACAGTATCTGTGAAGGAATTGGTGGAAAATACTATTGTACTGAATGAACATCTTGTAGTAACAGATACGATTGTAATTGAAAGTGGTTCTGTAGTCACTTATGATTTAAACGGCTACTGGATAAAATTCCAGCAAAATGACTATGATAAAAATTTATTTGAAGTAAAAAATGGCGGAAAATTAATTTTGAAGAATAGTGTTGATACAGGCAAATGGATTGGACTTTTTGCTGCAAATTCTAAAGGACGTGCAATCTATTGTGAGGAAGGTTCTTCCTTAGAGGTAGAAAACATTGGTTTTTGGGGATTCCGTACAAATGGCAGCGGCGCAGCAATTTTAGCTGAAAATGCAAATGTTACAGTTCAAGGTGCTCAATTTGACTGGCTATACAGTTGTTGGGGCAATGTGGGAGAATATGATGGCGGTGGTGCTATAGCACTTTACGGTACTACAACAAATGCCATTATTGACGGCTGCACCTTTAAGGGGTACTATTCCAAGCATAATTCACGAACAGCAAAAAGCGGAGGCGCAATTTATTGCGAACAAGGTAACAGCTATATTATTTCTAATAATAAGATAAGTGACTATTATACTATTGCTTATTCTTGGGATCTAGATAAAACTAGAAGTTGTTATGGAGGAGCTATTTATTGCCGTATTCCAACAAATGTATTAATTGAAGATAATGAAATTGTTGGAAATGCTACTAACGACAATGGCGGCGGGGTTGCCATTGTTTTGCAGGAAGGGAATACAGTTACCCTAAAAAATAATATTATCTCTGGCAATACAGCTAACAATAGAGGCGGTGGCTTATCTATTGTTAACACTGGCGGTGAATTTAATTTTATCAGCGGTGAAATTTCAGGTAATACAGCTGGTTGGGGCGGCGGTATTGACTATTCAATGAAAGATTTAAGCCCGTTAAACCTACAAAATGTGGTGATTACAGACAATACAGCGCCTCGCGGCGGCGGTGTTTGGGCATGCCCGACTTCTAAAACAGAGACCTATTCCACCCTGGGCGGCGCTATATATGAAAATACCTCAGAAGGTGAGGTTAGTTACTGGGGTAATCCTATAAATGCAGCTGGTAGTGATATTCGTTATGAAGGTTATTCCGATACAGACGATATATTGGCCAAACAAAATTATAATGCAGCAACAGACGCATCCTCTTTCATCACCGTTTCCCAGCGAGTGCTTGGCGGCGGTGTGATGAAATGGTATAAAGATGAACCAGGTGATCGTTTTACAGCAGGAGATGCTGTTGCAAATTCTACAGATTATACCAATACAAATAAATCCTTTGGTCTTCATGGGGAATTATCCGGAGAGTTCCAAAAACTTGCCGACGATGCAGCATTGATCGTAATAAAAGGCAATACAGCTAAAAGTCGCGGCGGCGGCATTGCATCAAACAGTCCTATTGTCATCGGTGAAAAAGATGCCGATATCACAGTCAATGTACAGAAAGTATGGGCTGACAAAGAAGAAAAACATCCGGAGCAAGTGCTGGTTGACTTGTATCGTGTAGATGCACAGGGGAACAAAGTAAAACTGGACAGCAATATTGCACTGAACAAAGAAAACGAATGGAAAGCCACTTTTACAGGTCTGCCATCTGCTTATATGGATGCCAATGGAGAAAGACAGAAGTATACCTATGAGTTTACTGAGCAGGGGATGGAGCAGTATGAGTGTGAATCAACAACAGTAATAAGTGAAGATGGTAAAACCCATGATATTACCCTTACCAATACTTTGAAACCAAGTAAACTGATTGTGTCTAAAACCGTTAGCGGCGAAGGCGCAGATACAAACAAGGCCTTTACATTTACAGTAACCTTAGATAATACTACAATTAATGGCCCTTACGGCGAGATGGATTTTAAAGACGGTGTTGCACAATTTAAACTAAAAGCAAACCAGAGCAAAACTGCAGAAAAGCTTCCTGATGGAGTAGCATACACAATAGAAGAAAGTGACAATGCAGGCTACACAGTTACTGTAAATGACACCAATGCCACAATTGCAGAGGGAACCATTAAAGCAAGTACAACCATTGAAGAGAAATTTAATAATCACAAACCAAAGGATGATTCAACTCCAACAGACCCGACAGATCCTACCAAACCAGAAGAACCATCCGACCCAGGTACAGATGAACCAACAGTAGATATTCCGGATCCGGATGTACCGCTGACCGAACCGGATGAACCAGAAGAACCAACCATTGACATTGAAGATCCGGACGTGCCGCTGACAGATGTTCCCGGTGAAACAGTGGAAATAGAAGAACCGGAAGTTCCGTTGGGCGATGCGCCTGCAACCGGCGATAGAAGCGCAGCAATTCCATTTGCAGTGCTGATGCTGATAGCAGCAGCCGGTCTGGTAATTACACGCAAACGGTTCAACTAAACGCAACTATCATAACTGAATAAATCTATGCTCCGGCAGGATAAAATGGATAACAACATTTTGACTGTTCATACAGCATCTTGTAATGGCTCTGTATCATTGTGGTACAGGGCCATTATTTTTAGCCTGAAAACACAATCCACTACTCCACAAACCTGAGCGTAGAAGATTTTTTTCAGCGCAAGGCGGCTTTTTATTTTTTGAGCGACATAGACAACCCATTTTTCCACCAACCAGAGGGCGTAGGATTTTTTTCTTCCGGCCAGGCTGTTGGATTCTGAATACAGCGCCGCCAGCTTAAAAAATACAACACAGCGATAGAGAAAAATCTTCCAGCGTCACTCTTCCAGGAAGGATAAATCCCAATCCGTCGCTCCCACAAACTTCCCACCTACCATACCATTCCTTTGCAGGCGCACATTCTGCTGCTGCCAGCCGGTTTTCCCTGTCTGTGTTTCCTGCTGACGCAGCTTTTCACCGCTGACATTGCCCCCCATTCTCAACTTATGGAAGCCCTTCCATCGCCGCTCCAATGATTGCTTGACAATGGCTGCCATCACCTTGATTTCTCCATTGCCCAGCATCACCAGTTTTTCCAGCAGGGTGTCCAATC
>USPE01000202.1 GCA_900556545.1 uncultured Peptococcaceae bacterium
AGTCCTGCATTATTCCGGGCAAACACCGGAAGATAATTCTTCTTCACGGGCTCTATTATAATATTTAATATAAGTAGCACCGGCAATAAACAGTAATACTGCAGAAACTGCAAAGAAAATCTGAGATGTAATCAGTGCCTGCCGCAGACCCATGCTGTCACTCATGATACCGCCCAATGTAGGCCCAACTGCACCTAACAGCTGAATGAATAATACATAAATACCATAGGATACAGATTTATACCATACCGGCACCAGTTCGTGCGCCGCTGTATGGAAAGAAGTATTCCCCATACCATAAACAGCATTTGCCAAAATGATCATTGGAATGTTTCTCAGCATGTAACCACCGGCAAACAGCACTGCGGTCAAAGCGATACATACCATTGGCATATACATACGAGCGCGACGGTCTTTGGCATACCATTTATCCAGAATAGCGCCGCCCAAAGGATAAGCGATCAAGCTAACAGGAGTACCGATTGCAACGATACCAGCTGCAGCAGTCATGGTCATACCCATTTCATTTACATAGAACAGGGAAATAAAAGTAGAACCAATATTTAATGTCATAACAGCCAAACCAGCAGCCAGACACATGGTCAATAATGCTCTGTTGCTTAACAGCAATTTTGCAGTATCTTTTACATTCAATTTCACCTGCTGTACTTCTTCTTTTTTACCTTCTGCTTTGGCTGCTTCTGCACCCTGTTCTGCCATCAATTTTTTGTTATCCGGCAAGAACAATGTCAACAGAGACAGCGCTAAGCTGATACCCCCAACTACATAGAAGGTCTGTCTCCAACCGATAGATTCGGCTAAAGCAGCAAATAATACGAAACCTAATGCGCCACCAATAACCATGGCGGTATTATAAAATCCTAATGCTTTCCCCCAAGAGGATTTTTTATACCAGCTGGTAATCATAGCAGTTGTTAACGGAGCATAAGCAGAGTTACCGGCACCAACGCCCAACCGCAACAATGCTAAAGAAACTGCGCCCTGTGCAGTACCGCAAAGTACAGTTACACCGGACCATAAAATGGTACATAAGCTTACTGCTCTTCTCTGGGATTTATTTTCCCCAATGAAGGAAATCGGCATTACAAAGATTGCCATACCTAAGAATACACAACTACCTAACAAACCAACCTGTGTATCGGTCAACAACAAATCTTCTTTAATGATTGGTAAAATTGCGTTTACGCCATAACGGATTGCCAAGTCAAAACAGAATAATACATAAAGGATAGCAACAAAAAACATCCGTTTGCCTTTGGGCAATTTTACTAGCGGTTCATCTTTTTCTTCTTTTACACATTCGTCCATTGTTACTGAAGCCATAAATAACACCTTTCCTTTCCTACCCTATACTTTTTGAAAACTCTCTTTTTTCGATTTTTCAACCAAATAAGGCTGTGAGCCTAATTGCACAAAACGGCCTCCTTCATTTTCAATTCTTTTGAAGCAATGTTTTTATGTGTACATATTATAAAATAATATAGTTAGTACCCGCTTTATAAAAATTAATCTAAAAACAATATGTAAAACCTATTGAATCTGTACGTTTTTTTCATTATAATCAGATTAGATATGTATTCTATCAGAATTATCATTTTTTACAAAAACTTTAAACGAAAATAAATATTAGACAGTAAATATGCTCTATATTAATTTAATTTATTATATAGATAATAGCAAAAATTTACGATTTTTTCTAATACTTTATAGTTAATATAAAAATCATTTAGAAACTATCTAATGTATCATTCTCTGCTATATAAGCGATTCCTTTTTATGAAACCATAAAAAGATTACATATTTTATCCTTTTAAGGAGGGGCTGTCCATGGAATTACTACAACTGCAATACTTTAAGACAATTGCTGAATGCCAGCACATCACCAAAGCAGCTAACAAGCTTATGATTTCTCAACCATCGCTCAGCAACACATTGTCCCGAATCGAACATGAATTGGGCGTGCAATTATTTGACCGCCAGGGACGTAATATTATTTTAAATAATTATGGACGAATTGTGTTGGAACACGCCAACAATATTCTTCGGGAACTGGATAATATTCGCACCGAAATAGACGACTTGCAGCAAAAGCACAATAAAGTTATTACCATTGCTTCTACCGATTCCATTTATGTAAAGGGTTGGCTGCCCAACTTTATTAAAGAAAATCCCGATTTGGTTATTCGCCATACCATTACCACCAGCGACAAAATTGCTGCCGGCCTGCAGAACGGTACATTTGATTTTGGCATCTCCGATTCTTTGTCAGGATATGCCCAGTTCGGCCATCTGCAACTATGGGAAGATGATTATATTGTCCTATTGCCGCCCAATCATCCATTGGCCGAAAAACCGCACCGCAGCTTTGCAGATTTTGAGAAGGAACCATTTGTGTCTCAGCCAAAATCCGAAAATATTGCCCGTCCCATTGATATTCTCAGCCAGGCTGCCGGCTTCAAACCCAATATCATATTTGAAGGAGAACGGGAATTATTACAGCGTGTGTTCCTGCCTATACATGGCTTGATTATTATCATGAAATCTGTAATCGGTACACAGGAAGACAGAGAACTGTGCGAACAATATTGCAGCATTGTAGAATTAACTGATGCACAATCCCATATTAATATTGCCATATCGTGGGATCAGCAGCGTTCCCGTCCGGCATCGGCACAACGTCTGCTGGATTACCTGCAAAACGCATCTATCGGCCTCTGGCATATCAGCGAGCCTGATGAAGCAGCCGGCCGCAGTGATTCTACATTTTCCATCAAGCTGTAATCTCTACACCAAAAACCATATACAAGCAAACAGACTGCTTTATCCGGCATGGCCTGAACAACAACGCGCTCTTTTCAGTGCCAACGGATAAAACAGTCTGTTTGTTATGCGCTGCAGCCGGATTTTCCACGCTGATAAATCTGACCTAAATACAGCAGATATCGAATCAATGCATAGGTTACCATAACCACGGCAATTACTTCTTCTATTAAAACAACAGTTGACAGCATAGACGGGAATGCAACCCCCTCTGCCGTCAAAAACAGCAGCAGCTTTTTCATTGCCACCGCCGGAATTACAAAAGGAAAGGTAAGCGCCCCATAGCTGGGATAAAAGGGCAGCTTCAAAATTCGGGGCAACTGCGTCAATACAAACATATACATACTTTGCGCAATGACAGCAAGCAGCAATACCAACCATAACTGCGGCTGCTGCATAACACTTAAATAGCCGGCCAGCATCAAATTAAAGGGCGCTGCCAAAATGCACAAAGTAGGCAGAACCGGTTCCGGCACAGGCACTTTCCAATAACGCCAGGCAGAAATGGGATACCAGGGCAAAAACAACACAGCCCCAATCCAAAAAATCCACTGTCCTGCTAACTGGGCATCAAACACAGGAGAAATAACAGCAGCCAACATATTGCCGCCATATAACACATTCCATGTAGTATATACAGTATTTAAATGAAACTGTCGTAAAAATCGCCAACTAAAACATATTACCAAAACAATATGCCCAACATTGGCCAACAGCCATAATCCATACGCCAATTGATGAAAATAGGGCTCTATATACAGCACCAGCTGCAGCATGGTCATAAAAAACGCCTCAAATACACTGAAAGCAACAGGATTTTTCAGTTCCTCTAAAAATTCCTGTCGGTAAATAATAAATTTAACAATTAACATGCCCCATAAAACCGCCGCCAAAAAGCCATACAGCCAATATAAAAAACCGGAATATGCAAAAAGCATATTACCCAGCGCTCCCAGCCCCAAAGTCAAGCCGCAGATGGGAACCGGCAGCTGTTTTAAAAAACAACCCCATTGCGTTTGTCTGACAGTCATATATCCACTAACATCCCTTTCTGATTTTCTTTGTGTATGTTTTGCTATATTGTGCGCAAATATTCTATACGCAAGAACACTTGCAGTATAGCATTTCCCGCAATCAGAAACAAGGTTGAGCATGGACCAGGATAAAAAATAATATATTTGGTTAATAACTATGTTTCACGTGAAACATTTTTGTTTGTAATATTCCATCGTCGGGAGACTGTTTGTTGCCTGACTTGCGCACATAAGGCTGGCCTATCCTTTGCTAAAATTCCGACTTAGAGCGAACAATCTTGCCGTATGTCTAAGCTGAGGTGGATAAAATCCAAACCGAAGCAGACATACAAAAGATTGTCCGAAATACGGAGGGATGGGCAAAGGTAGGATAGCCGACCATGTAATCTTTCACACTAAACATCCATGTTAGCCGTAAATTGGCTAACACAAATAAGTAATGAAAGAATGTCGGGAGACTGTTTGTTGCCTGCCCTCGTTCACCGGACATTTGCTTGTATGTCT
>USPE01000203.1 GCA_900556545.1 uncultured Peptococcaceae bacterium
TCCGGCAGCCAGCAGCTCTTTTAATTGATTGTGATCTTCATAAAATTTTTCTAAGCGGACGGAAACCTCTGCCCAGTAGGCTTCTGCTTTTTCCTCGGCATCTTCCTCCATTTGCTGACAGCGGCGTTGGGTGTCTGCTTCCAGCTGACGGGCAGCCAGAGTGGCTTCCTGAAGCAGCTGGTCGGCTTTTTGCCGGGCTTCCTGTTCTAACTGGGCGCAGTGTTTATCGGTCTGTTCGCTGCGCTGCTTAATGTTTTCCAGGTATTGGTCTGCTGCTTTCTGGGCAGTATCAAATACACCGTTTACCATTAAGGCTGCTTCAGCGATAGAGCCCATCTCCGCAATGTGCAGCTGACGATCAGCCAGGGCGGCTTTGGTTTCTTCCAGCTCGGCCTGTAAAGCGTCCCGTTCCTTTCCTTGGGAAACCAACAGTTCCAGCAGATCCCTCCGGTTTAATTTTCGTAATTCCTGTTCAGTCATAGCATCATCTCCTGTGTACCATATAACCTGGTGTTGAAAGTAGACTTTTAAAGCCATTTATTGTAAAATAAATTGCCTTATATCATAATTCTTTGTATACTAGATGTAGCGCAAAGATAGAAAATTTCACTATATTTTGAACATAAAACGAAATTGTTTGCCTGGTTTTAAAAGTCTACCCTGAAAACCGACAAATCATTATAAATTTTTTTGTGCAGTTTGCTCCTGTCCCCATTTTAAAAAGGTGCTGTGAACAACGCCCAGTTCTCTGGCTGCCGCCCGTGCAGTAATCTCTTTTTTGCAAAACTTAGCCCAGAGCGGATAAAAAGCATCCGGTACAGGCATTTTTTCTCTTCCAAACCGAACACCTCGTGCCTTGGCCGCTGCAATGCCTTCTGCCTGTCGCTGCCGGATAGCTTCCCGTTCTAATTGGGCTACATAGCAGAGGATTTGCAGCACCAAATCTGTGATAAAAGCACCGGTCAGATCTTCTGCCTTTTGCCGGGTATCCAGCAATGGCATATCCAGCACCACCACGTCAGTTTGTTTCTCTTTGGTGATAAATCGCCACTGTTCCTGTATTTCACTGTAATTACGCCCCAGCCGGTCAATAGATTTGACTGCCAGCACGTCGCCGGGCCGCAGCTTTTTCAGCAGCTGCTGATATTGCGGGCGGTCAAAATCTCTTCCGCTGAGTTTGTCCAAATAGATAGTTTTCTCCGGCACGCCGAATTGACGCATAGCCAAAAGCTGCCGATCCTCGCATTGGTCTTTGGTAGATACGCGGATATAACCGTACAAATTTCCCATAGTGAAGCCTCCTCTAGTATCGTATTGTGGTTTGGAACGCATTTTTACCGACAGGCCGTCATTGGCATGGTTCTGTGTTTTCAAGATGACGGAGAAATGTTTGAGCCGATTGTGAATGGGTTTGCGGTAAAGACTGCGGCAGTGTAATTATATAAAAATTTCACCATATATAAGGAAATTATCAAAAATCGCCTGTCTGGTTGTGAAATTCCACAACCGGCAGGCGTTTTTTTGTATCTTGGTTAAATTGTTTTAGTAAAATGCACGCAAACCCTATTGGTTGACAGAAAAACTTTTTTGCTATCTTGGTTATTTTGTATAAAGGCAGTTATTTTGGCTGGATCTTGGTTATTTTGCAAAATAACCAAGGTTTTCTGAAAATAACCAAGCGGTGGGCAAATTAACCTGCTTTGTGCAATGGGGCCTGTTTCCGGTACAATATAGTCAAGGTAAGGGCCTGCCTGAAGCAAGACATCGCGATGAAGCAACCATACAAACAGTGAATTTTATGAAAATGATGATGAAATAAGGAGAGGATTTTTATGGAAACGATGGAATCAGAAGGACGCATTATTTACGGAAACGATACAGAAAAGCTGGGTACTAAGAGTATCAAGCATTTTAAGCCGGATGCAACGGACGGTGAGATTGCCGCGGCGCTGACCATTGTGGGCGGGCTGCAGAAGAAGCCTGTATTAGAATATCGGCGTGTAGATGTACGGCAGATTACTGTGTAAGGAAACCAAAACCAGGGCGGCCTGTTATGGGCAGGCTGTCCGCATACAATAAGAGAGGGGTTATGATTATGCCAGAAACCAATATTAAAACACAAAGAAAGCTGAATATTCATTTATCCAGCGATGCCAATACCAAAACAACATTAAGCACCGATGATCCGCTGGACAATTTGGATGCAGAAACTGTATCTACAGCGGCGGAATCGCTGGTAGCCAAAGCTATTTTGAATGACAGCAAGGGTAATCTGCTGACTACTGTGGTTGGCGCAGACCTTGTAGAAATTACAACACAAACCTTATTTGGCTGATAAAAAGGGACAGGCCGCTCTGCCGGGAGCGGGGCGGCTTTGTTCTGCTGATGGCCGGAAAGGAGCAGAATTATGAAAAAGGAGCAAATTGCAGTGCTGGTTCGTACAGCGGTGTTATTTCTGGCATTGCTGAATCAGCTGCTGATGGTGTTCGGATACAGTATTTTGCCCATATCGGAGCAGGAGCTGAGCGAGCTGCTGACAGCGTTGTTCACAGCCGTGGCGGCTATGTGGGCCTGGTGGAAGGATAATAGCTGGATACCATGATGGCAGAAGCGGAGCGATATGGATTGCAGTGATGCAGATGTGGGGATAAGGAGGAAGCAAAGATGCAGCAGACGAGAGATAAACGTATATTTATTGCAGTGGGGCATGGCGGAAAGGACCCCGGCGCAGTGAGTCCGGATGGGTTGATTGGGGAGGCGCAGGGCAATTGGATTGTGGCTAAGGCTATGCAGGGCGATTTGCAGCGGCACGGGTTTCAGGTGAAGTTATCCAGAGGGGAGGATGAGGATGATCCATTAAAAAAACAGATTGCTGAGTGCAATGCCTATGATCCTGATTTGGCGGTGGCAGTGCATACCAATGCCGGAGGCGGCAGCGGTTTTGAAGTATTTTATCAGTCCAAAAGCGGCTGGAGCAATTTGAAGAGTTCTGAAAAGCTGGCCAAGAAGTTTCATAATGAAGTGCAGCAGTTTTTTCCGGGCGGCAGCCGCGGTGTCAAAACCAGAACCGATTTGGGCTGGCTCAATCAGGTAACAGCGCCGGCTATCCTGTGTGAAAATTTTTTTGTAGATGGGCCGAAAGCCAGCTGGTATGCCAATCCGGAGCGGCTGCATGTGTTGGGTAAGGTGTATGCCAGAGCGGTTTTGAAATTTTATGACATTACCTATAATCCGGATATGCCGCAAACGGTTCGGTATTCCGTATTTGAAAAAGACCGTATCAGTCGGGATTACACTGCACCGGGCTTTTTGGTAGACGGGCACTGGTATTTGCAGATAAAGACAATGGGAAAAAATCATGGTTTGTCTGTCAATTGGGATAAAACAGCCAATCATATCAATTTTTATGATAGTCAGTATTATACAGAGCAGCCATCTGCCAACGGATTGCTCTGCATTGATAATTTTTCCAGCAGAGAGGAGGCGCTGCTGGCAGGGGTGAGCGCAGAAGCTCTGGCTGCAATGCGGCAGGAATAGAATGGCGGGAATCCTTTTTTGTTATGCCGCTGATAAAAGGAATCAATGTATCATGTGAGGAATGCTAGTTGGATTCTGGACAGAGTGTGCTATAATAATAACTTGTGGTAAATCATTATTAAACAAAAAAGGAAGCGAAAGAAATGAATTATGGATATTTGGCTGCGGCGTCAGCCTATATCATCTGGGGGCTGCTGCCGATTTTTTGGAAACTGTTGGCGCAGCTCCCGGCAATGTATATTTTAAGCGCCCGTATTGTGTACTCGTTTTTCTTCTGTATTGGGTTGGTGCTGCTGAAAAAGAATTGGCCGCAGATAAAGGCGGAGTTAAAGCAGCCCGGCCGTATGGCGCGCATTGGGCTGGCCTCGGCGCTGGTGACGCTCAACTGGGGCGTGTATATCTGGGCGGTGAATATGAATCATATTGTAGATGCCAGTATGGGATATTATCTCAATCCGTTGATTGTAATTTTGTTCAGCACTTGTTTTTTTAAGGAAAAGCTGACGCTGTGGGAATGGGTTGCTATGATGCTGGCGGCTGTGGGCGTATTGATTATGATTTTGCGCTTTGGCCAGGTGCCGTGGATTGCGTTGACTTTGGCGTTTAGTTTTGCCTCTTATGGCGCCATCAAAAAAACATTGCAGCTGGATGGGCTGACTTCCCTGACATTGGAAACGGCTTGTATGTTCCCCATTTTTCTGGTGTTGCTGTTTTTTATGGAAGGTCAGGGACAAGGGGCTGTGCCGTATGGATGGGCAATGGTGCTGCTGACTGCGGCCAGTGGTGTGGTAACGGCTGTTCCGCTGCTGTTGTACG
>USPE01000204.1 GCA_900556545.1 uncultured Peptococcaceae bacterium
GGATTTTGCCATGATTGAGTACGGCCTGTCTGATGCAGAAGCCAAGCAAGAGGCGCTGCGCTGTCTGCGTTGCGATAAATTCGGACTGGGATCCTTAAAAGGGGGTAGGGTTGACCAATGGTAAACATGATAATTGATGGAAAACAACTGACTGTAAATGAAGATCTGACGATCCTGCAGGCGGCTCGGCAGGCCGGTATCGTCATTCCGACCTTATGTTATCTGGAAGGATTAAATGAGATCGGCGCCTGCCGTTTGTGTGTGGTGGAAGTAGAGGGCATGAACCGTCTGGTATCTTCTTGTAATACCAAAGTGCAGGAAGGTATGGTAGTTGCTACCAACACAGCCAAAGTGCGGGCTGCCAGAAAATTGAATACAGAGCTGATTTTATCGCAGCATGATTGCCAGTGCGCCAACTGTTCCAGAAGCGGTAATTGTGTATTGCAGAAAATTGCCAATGATTTGGGGATTTTGGATATCTCCTACCCGAAAAATGTGAAGCCGTTAAAATGGAATGAAGAATATCCCTTGATTCGGGATGAACGCCGCTGCATCAAATGTATGCGCTGTGTGCAGGTCTGTAATAAAGTGCAGGGTGTTGGCGTTTGGGATATGGTCAATACCGGCGGTCGGACTACGGTAGCGGTGTCCGGAAACCGCACAATTGAAGCAGCGGATTGTGTTCTGTGCGGTCAGTGTATTACCCATTGTCCGGTGGGCGCACTGCGGGCCAGAGATGACAGTGACACCGTGTTTGCTGCGCTGGCTGATCCGGAAAAAATTACAATTGTGCAGGTGGCTCCTGCTGTGCGCTCTGCCTGGGGAGAAGCGTTGGGGCTTTCCGATGAATTTGCCACAGAAAAACGTATGGCTGCCGCTTTGCGTCGGTTAGGCTTTGATTATGTGTTTGACACCAATTTCAGTGCCGATTTGACCATCATGGAGGAAGGTTCCGAGCTGGTAGCCATGTTGGGCGAAAAGGAAAAACATCAGTTTCCGCTGTTTACCTCCTGCTGTCCGGGTTGGGTGCGGTTTATAAAGACCCAGTATCCTGATATGGCAGGACAATTATCCACAGCCAAATCGCCGCAGCAGATGTTCGGTGCTGTGGCCAAAAGCTATTATGCTCAGCTGCTGGGCGTGGATGCAGAAAAGATTTACTGCGTATCTGTGATGCCCTGTGTGGCCAAAAAGTATGAATGCGGCGTAGAAGCGGTGAATGATGCCGGTGCCGGCAACGATGTGGACGCATCGCTGACAACCAGAGAAGTTACCCGAATGATGAAGGTAGCCAATATAGATTTTGCCCAATTGCCGGAGGAAGATTTTGATCAGCCATTGGGTACCGGTACAGGCGCTGCTGTTATTTTTGGCGCTACCGGCGGTGTGATGGAAGCGGCACTTCGTTCTGCCTATTATCTGGTGACCGGTGAAAACCCGCCGGCTGAAGCATTCACTGCAGTACGCGGCGGCGCAGATTGGCGAGAAGCTGATTTTGACATCAAGGGCATTCCGGTGAAAACAGCGGTTGCCAGTGGACTGGTCAATGCCCGCAAACTGATTGAAGCAGTTCGCAGCGGTGAAGCGCAGTATGATTTTGTGGAAATTATGGCCTGTCCCGGCGGTTGTGCCGGCGGTCAGCCCATTCACGAAGGCTGCGAGTATTACGGCAGCCGCGGTCAAAAATTATATGCGCTGGATGCAGCCAATCCATTGCGTTTCTCTCACGAAAATCCGTCTGTGCTGGCATTGTACCAGACCTATTTGGAAAATCCGTTGTCTGAGAAAGCGCATCATTTGCTGCATACCGATCAGAAACAGTGGAAATTGTAGTATTTTTAGCATTTGTCAACCATAGGAGTGCTGGCCACTTTGAAGGAGGGATTCCTGATGAAGACAGAACTGTTAAAACAATTGCTGGAACAATTAGATGGGTCTTGTTATTCCTTGGGCGGATATCGAGAGGGCGTGTACTGTATGCAAAAGAAAGGTGCCAATTGGGAAGTTTTTTATGGACAGAACAGTTTGCATCTTGGCAGCCGAACCTTTAGCCGACAGGAAGATGCCAATAAATATTTTTATAAAATGATTATGGAAAAAATGAATCAGCCTATCATTCATCGTGGAAAATCATAAAAATTTTATAGCAATTTGTAATAGTAGCCAGAAAAAATGAAGAAAAAAAGAGAAAGCGGAGCAATCTGCTTTCTCTTTTTTTGCAGGTGCAGATTTCTGTCGAAACAATTTGCTTGATAAACAAGAATGGAGGATGGTATGGTAATATATGTAAAGTTTTGATACAGGAGGAGATTAGGTGTGGTGCAATCGGTGCAACGGATAAGTGTTTTGGAAGAGGACCGGGGCGTCTGGAGCCATCAGATTTATGAAATCGATGCTGCGGAACAGGCAGGCAGCGCTGCCGGAGAAATTAATCAAATTCTGCGCCAGGCGTTAGAGCTGAAAGCCAGTGACATTCACCTAGAGCCGCAGAGAGACGGATTATTGGTGCGGTTTCGGTGTGACGGCGCATTACAAAAACAAAGGCTGCTTTCCCCAAGATTGCAGCAGCAGATTTTAAACCGGATTAAGGTGATGGCCGAAATGGATACTACAGAAAAACGGTTGCCGCAGGATGGGCATCTGGCTTTGCGCTGGCAGAAAAAACAATTTGATTTGCGGGTTTCCAGTTTGCCGTTATTTTTGGGTGAAAAAATGGTGCTGCGTATTCTTGGTCAGCAGGAGAACTTGATGACGTTGGAGCAGTTGGGATTTTCACCGGATAATCTGCAAAAGGTACAGCAATTGTTGCAGATACCCAGCGGGATCGTGCTGATTTGCGGGCCTACCGGAAGCGGTAAAACGACAACGTTGTACAGTATGCTGGAAGTTTTACGGAAGTCGGGAAGAAATATTGTGACGCTGGAGGACCCTGTGGAGTACGAGATGGCAGGGATTAATCAGGTGCAGATTAATGAAAAAACCGGTTTGACCTTTGTTCGCGGGCTGCGCAGTATTTTGCGGCAGGATCCGGATATTATCATGGTAGGAGAGATACGGGATCTGGAGTCTGCTGAAATTGCTGTTCGGCTGGCCTATACCGGACATCTGGTACTGGCGTCGCTGCATACCAACGATGCGCTGGGCGCTGTGAATCGGCTGGTTGAGATGGGCATTGCTTCCCACTTGCTGGCCAGCTGTTTAAACGGCGTTATCGCGCAGCGATTGGTGCGTCGGTGGCATCAGCAGAAGCTGCAGGGCCGCATTGCCATTCAGGAGGTTATGATCTGCACAGCCCATATGCGGCGGTTGCTGAGTCATTATGAAACATTTTTGCAGCAGCAGGATGTGTTGAAACAGCAATTTGTATCTCTGGCGCAGGACGGAAGGCAGAAAGCGGCGGAAGGAAGGACAACGCTGGAGGAGGTACAGGCAGTTTTGGGGCCGGAGCTATGAAAACAGTATTTTGGCAAAAAAAATCTCTTTCTTCGCGGCGGTTATATTTTATCTGCCAGCAGTTGTCTTTTGCATTAGCAGGTGGGATGTCACTGCCAATGGCGTTGTCTTTTGTGGGCAGTGACATGCGGTATGGCAATGGAAAACGGTTTTTATTGCAGCTGGCAGAGCAAGTACAGCAGGGGCGATCTTTTGCGCAGGCCTTGCAGCAATCCGATAGCAGATATTCGCCGGTGCTGCTGGAATTTGCTATGGTCGGAGAATTGAATGGAAGCATGGAAACGGCGATGAAGCAGGCAGCCGAATATTTTCAGCGGCAGGATAAAATAAAACAGCTTTTATTTTCCGCCCTGACCTATCCCATGGTTATTTTGCTGCTGATGTTGTTGGCGCTTGGCGCCATGTTGCTATTGGTGGTGCCTGCTGTGGTGCAGACATATCATAATTTTCAGGCGCCGCTTCCAGCAGCCACTAAACTGGTTTTGGTTTGCAGCGCATGGTTTCAACAGTATTGGCTGGTTGTTTTGCTGGTATCGTTGTTAAGTATACTGGCAGCATTCTTGCTGTTTTATCAGATGGGGCGGTATCGTTCCGGCAGAGTGGGACTGCGGAAAGCTTTGCAAAAAGTTCCTGTGGCAGGCAGTCTTTATCGGCAATACTGGTTTGTGCAGTTTATCCAGGCGTTGGGGCTGTTGTTATCTGGCGGTATGCTGCTGGTAGATTGTTTATATGCCATTCAGAATATTCACAAACGAAGTTTGTTTGTGGACGATTTGCAGCAATTGGCCGATGAGGTTGCCGCAGGCGTGCCCTTTTGGCAGGCCATGGAGCGGTGCAGTTTGTTTCCCGCTGCAGCACGGCAGGTGCTGGTTGTCAGTGAGCAAACAGGA
>USPE01000205.1 GCA_900556545.1 uncultured Peptococcaceae bacterium
CGCAGTCTGTCTAGCCGAACTGGACGCAGTCCAAAGTGAGGCAGACATACAAGCAGATGTCTGGTGAACGAGGGCAGGCAACAAACAATCTCCCAACGATGTTTCATGTTGATTTGTATTAGCCGCAAACTGGCTAATAGGTGTATTTTATGAAAAAACAGAAAGATATGGGAGGAAGCAGATATGGAAGGGATTATGAAAAATATCAGCAAGGCAGAGGTTTTGGTTTTAAAAGATCTGGTGACCTATCAGGATGGTCAGGTAGTCAGCAAAACGCTGGTACAGAATAAAGCAGTCAGCGTTACCTTATTTTCTTTTGCCAAAGGGGAAGAAATCAGCACCCACCAGTCGGACGGCGATGCCTTTGTGATCTGTCTGGACGGCGTGGGCGCAATTACCATTGACGATGAAGTATATGAACTGCAGGAAGGACAGTCCATCGTTATGCCGGCCAAACATCCCCATGCCGTATACGGCAAAGAAAACTTTAAAATGCTGCTGGTTGTCGTATTTTAAATTAGGCATGAATGATAATAGTTTTTGATAAATGACCGCTGGGTTTGCTACTCATTTTCAACAGTAGATACAGTAGATAATGTTACTGTTATCTCGCTATTATCTAATATATCTGTCAATTCTTCTGCGGAAAGTCCTTCTATATGCCCTAATTTTGTATATGCCCATGAATTGGAACCGTAAAAAATAACAAGAGAATTGCCCGAATACAGAACAATATCTCCCGGCACCGTAACCATCTGCTCATCATTTCTGATAATATCCTGTGGCAATGTTCCAACCTGTTCAAATCCACCATACTGTTCCATATCAATTGTTAATTTTTCCTGCTCGGCTAACTGAAATAATGTTGATACAGATTCATTATCTTCCCATTTGACAGTAAGCGGAGTGTTATTTATGAATACTGTCAGTTCATTCTCTTGTGAAATATTTTCTTCTACAATGCTATTGTTATCTGTGCTATTTTCTTCATACAAAGACGCTATGGATTCTTCTGCGGATTGATTCACAGGGGGTATACTTTCCGGTATTGAAAAGCCATTCCCACACCCTGTTGCAGTTAATATTATCATGATTAAGCTAAGTAAGGTCTTACTCATTATAACCACTCCTAAAAAAGACGTTATTTTATCAAACTTATTTGATGCTCATGCCCATATCATAGGATTTTTCCAGTGATGAATGTCCTTTGATTTCTCCTGTGGCGCAGGCGCCGCCAGCGAATATTGTTCCGGCAAAACGAGCCTTTTCAAAACAGGCAATCCACCCCTGCAAACCATTAACTGCTCTGTCCATAGCACTTTCTTCATTGTCAGCAGCAGCAGCTAACATGTAAATATCTCTGAACATATAATCAGACGGAAATAACGGATTGGAACGGTCAAGCAGAGTTTTCATCTGTCCGCACATCTCATAAAAATAAATAGGGGTAGCAAATACGATCACTTCGGCGGAAAACATTTTTTCTGTAATCATGTTTACATCATCATTGATAATGCAACGCTGTGTTTTCTGGCAGGCAAGGCAACCTTTACAAAAGCTGACTGTCTTATCGTAAAGAGAAACTTTCTCTACAATATTTCCTGCTTCTTTTGCTCCACGGGCAAATTCATCTGCTAAAATTTCAGAGTTTCCGTTTTTACGGGGACTAGTAGAAATAACCAATACTTTTTTACTCATTACAGTTCCTCCATATCTAACATCTTTATTGTTTTTGCCGGTACTCCACCTACAACAGCATTTTCTGGCACATCTTTTGTAACAACTGCGCCTGCAATAATTGAGCCATTTCCAATCGTCACACCCGGAACAATCGTAGCATTTGCTCCTATCCAGACATTTTTTCCAATCACAATTGGAGCAGGGTGTAAGGTGCTGCGGTTTTTAGGCGAAAAATCGTGATTTAATGTTGCAAGAACAACATTATGTCCTATCAATGCTCCATCGCCGATCGTAATACCGCCCTGGTCTTGGAAACGACATCCGGAATTGATAAAAACATTTTTTCCAACTGTAATATTTTTCCCGAAATCAGAATAAAACGGCGGAAACAGAGCAAATGAGGAATCAACGTGTTTTCCAATCAATTCCGAAAATAAATCCCTTATTTCTTCCGGTTCATGATAACACGCATTTAATTGCGCTGTAACCTTCATCGCTTCATTACTGATTTTGTACATAAATTGATGTAGTTCCGAACCTCCAATGACTGTTTTACCGCAGCTTAAATGTTCTAAAAAATCACTTAAATCCATATCCATCACTCCTACTCGTTTGGCTCATTTATAGTATATAATGTGTGTAAGGAAGTATCAAATACCTATATAAAATGCAACTGTATGCTTGACAGGCATATGGTTGAAGTGTATCATTTTGATATAAAAAACAAGGAGGCACACATTCATGGAAGTCCGTATCTTGCGATATTTTCTTGCTGTGGCAAGGGAAGAAAGTATTTCCAAAGCGGCTGAATATCTACATATTACACAGCCTACGCTTTCAAGACAGCTTATGGAGTTAGAAGAAGAACTGGGAAGCAAACTCTTAAATCGTGGAAAACGTAATCACAAAGTCACCTTAACAGATGAAGGGATACTATTGCGCAAACGGGCAGAGGAAATTATTGCTTTGGTTGATAAAACGGAATCAGAATTTATTGCAACGAATGAAATAATTAGTGGTGATATTTATATTGGGGGCGGCGAAACGGACGCTATGCGCTTCATTGCTAAAACCGCCCAAAAACTAAAAAAGGACTATCCTCATATTCGCTACCATCTGTTTAGTGGAAATGCAGATGATGTGACAGAAAAATTAGATAAAGGGTTACTTGACTTTGGAATCTTGATTGAACCAGCGGACATAGAAAAATATAATTATATCAAATTGCCTGTTACCGACCGTTGGGGACTTCTGATGCGAAAAGACAGCCCTCTTGCCGACAAGGAGAAAATTTTTGCAAGGGATTTATTGGAAATTCCCCTCATTACCTCTCGCCAAACATTGGTGAGGAATGAAATATCCGGTTGGATTGGCGAGGATATCGAGAAATTAAATATTGTTGCAACATATAATTTAGTTTATAATGCGTCTCTCATGGTTGATGAGAGCTTTGGATATGCGCTGTGTTTAGATAAACTGGTAAATACATCCGAAAGCAGCAACCTGAGCTTTAAACCGCTGGCGCCGCAATTAGAAGCGCACTTAGATCTTGTTTGGAAAAAACATCAAGTGTTTTCCAAAGCGGCGGAAACGTTTTTGACAATGTTAAAGCAAGAAATATCAATTATGGAATAGCGGGCGGCTGTCAATCAAATTTTAGGGGTGTTACTTGGAACAAAGCATATGCACCTTAGTTCAACCGTCATTTATAAAAAATTATAAAGAACCACCGGACCGGGAATGGGTTCCCCATGGTCAGCTATTTGCGCTGGCTTTTGGTGCGCCCTTTCTCTGTCACAGTGGTTTTTTTGTTTTGCGGCGCTGCTGTTTTTATTGTATAATTTAAGAATTGGTAAACGATTCTATCGCATCACATATCAAAAATAGAAAGGAAGATACCCATGTTGCCAAAACCAATCTGGTTAGAAGAAGAAAAGGTCTTTTTGATTGATCAGACCAAATTGCCGACAGAGATTGACATTGTACAAATAAAAACAGCGCAGCAGATGTGGGACGCCATTCAGCGCCTTATGGTGCGGGGCGCACCGGCTATTGGTCTGGCTGCTGCCTTTGGCGTTTATCTGGGCGTAAAAACCAAACTGGAAGAAGGAACGCTGCACAAAGATACCTTTCTTGCTGCAGTGCGGGAGGTTGGCGCTTATTTGGATACCGCACGGCCTACGGCGGTCAATCTGCACTGGGCTGTCACCCATATGGCAGAACAGGCGGAGCAGCTGCTTGCCCAAGCAGCAGACACCATTACAGCAGCCCAGTTGGTGCAAGGCTTGCTGCAGGAGGGACAGCGATTGCTGGAGGCAGATATTGCCGCCTGCAGAGCCATCGGTGTGTACGGCGCTGATTTACTGGAGCAGGTGCCGGGGCTGCAGGCCGTATTGACCCACTGTAATGCCGGTGCTTTGGCCACCAGCATGTACGGAACCGCGCTGGCTCCCATATATCTTTTGCAGGAACGGAACCATCCCATTGCTGTTTATTCCGATGAAACGCGGCCCTTACTGCAGGGCGGCCGGCTGACAGCCTGGGAACTGAGCCAGAGCGGTATACCGGTAACCAGCATCTGCGACAATATGGCCGGTGTGGTGATGGCGCAGAAAAAGGTGCAGGCCGTGATTGTAGGCGCAGACCGCATTGCCGCCAA
>USPE01000206.1 GCA_900556545.1 uncultured Peptococcaceae bacterium
GCGAGGAAAACAATCAGTTGATGTCCAGGCAAAGGTAGGACAGCCGATTACACAATCTTTCACACTAATATTTTGAAACTATATTTATACTATTTTTTATTCTATTTTATCATTTTTCCGCGAGGGTGGGCTCTACTTTTATTGTAGCACTCCAGGGCAGAATATCCATTCTGTTTTTAGCATACTCTCTTAATCCTAACTGTATAAAAGTAGTTGCTTATTAGTCTAATCAATCTTTATTACACAATATTTTCCACAGCTCTCCACAGTATTTTTTAATACTTCATCCGCCACATCATCTTGCAAATATATCTCTGCATACTCATCTCTAAAAACAACATCTGTAACAGCTTCTATTTGCATAACTGTATCTTTAACCTTGTTCTGAACATCTATATCAGCAATCCCCTCAATATAGACTGCTTTATAATCCATTCTCTCTATTTTGAAAATGACGGGCCTTGTTCCGTCCGAACAGCAGGCAATCATAACACGCTCGTCAGACATCCACCCACGCATAATTGAGCCACCCTGTAAACCTGTATAAATATAACGGGAAATAGCATCCCAAGCCTCTGAGCAATGCGGAAAAGCAGCACCTCCTGCAACTACTCCATCCACGGTATTGAACGTCTGCTTTAAGGTATTTAATCCCATATGCCAGAAATCATCGGCTGTACCGTAACGCTCAAATATAAATTCATCACCTATATTATAGCAAGGGCAAGCTCCCGCATTAGAGTCGGTACAGTATTGTTTCTGAAGCTCTGGATACAACTTTTTATCAATGACCGTTAGTTTTACTTTATGCTGCATAAATTAGTCCTCCTTAACATAAAAAACTCTGTTTTCTTTTCTTGCAGGCATTTTGGGATAATTCCCGTCAATATACCCAAGAGCACAATGCCCTATACCCTCATACTCACCTTCAATTCCCAGTGATTGCAAAAAGGTTTTTCCCCAATCCGTTTCAAATTCTTCTTTAGCCCGGTGTATCCAACAACTTCCAATTCCCAGTTCGTGAGCAGCAAGCATTAAATTACCCATAACAAGACTGCCATCATACACACGGTTTACCCAATCTTTTTTCGCCAACACGATTAGCATTGCAGGAGCACCATAAAATGGGTCAAATCCTTCTTTCCAACCACCAATTTCACAATTCATTTTCGAGATTTCATCTCTTATCTTTTTATTTGTGACTTGAATGATAATCGTGTTTTGGTATCCCATACCATTCGCTGCATATAGTCCTGCTTCAATAATCTGATCGAGAATTTCCTGCGGTATCTTATCCTGCTTATATTTGCGGATACTTCTTCTTTGTTTCATCTGCTCTAATAATTCACTCATTTTTGATTCCTCCATCAATACTGCATATCAAATCCGTTTACAATCCGTTTGGCGTAAACCTCTCCTGCGGTTTCTAACGCAGGAAGTATGTATTCTTTGTTATAACGGATAACAGGAATACGATCATAGGCCCGCATTCCCATATGTTTCAGAGTTTCTTCCATATTGTGCAGACACTCAATAACACCTAACCCTGTACCGCCTGCACAAGCAACTAAAATGCACCTCTTTTCTGATAGGAAATGGTTGTGTGCGGTTTCACATCTGCGAAGTCTGTCAAGAAACGCCTTCATACACTCTGTAATATCGTGCCAATATACGGCGGATATAAATACAATACCGTCCGCTTCCGCTAACTTTTGATATATACCCTCAAAGTCATCTTTTTTCCAACATTGTCCTTTTGAAACGCAGCTTCCCCAACCATTTCCACAAGCCGCACAATGCTCTATCTGCAATTTATTTAAATGGATTTCATCAATCTCTGCACCTGCGTTTTGCAAACCGACTAAAAATTTATTTTTAGCAGCTGCCGTCAGTCCATCCGTGTTTGGGCTTGACCATATCACCGCAATCTTCACTGACAAGTCACCATCCTCTCTAAATTTTCTCCCAATTCAAACACCAGACGGGGGTAATCTGTTTTCTGAATGTCTGTTTTTTGATAACACCCATATGCGTATATTCCTCCGCAGTCTTTCCACCCCAAATATCGAGTTGTCGTTTTTATTGTCGCTTTAACTCCGTCAAATACCCAATCTTCGGGATATGCCGCCGTAATAATCGTAAATACTTTCTTGCCCGTTCCACGGATGAAATTATAAATACCGTGATACCTGTCAAGTACGGTTTTAAGCTGAGCAGAAATGTTGTGATAATAAAGCGGTGGAATGTTACAATAAAAGTAGAGCCAACCCTCGCAGAAAAGTGATAAAATAGAATAAAAAATCCGCAGAAAGAGGTGAAGGAAATGAGTAACACCTACAGCAAAGAAGAACGAAATGAAGAAATCGAAATCCTGCAGTGGAATTGTGCCCCGTTAGATTTATCTGATTCTTTCAGCATCCAATTCTGATACGGATTTTTGGCTGAAACGGACAGTAATCGCATATACATACTCATGTTCTTCTAAAGTGTTTGGCTCAAAAAACTGTTCTATTATCGGTTGATTTCTAATCCCATTTTTGGTAGTCATTATTTGCAGAACTACAGGAATCTCTTCATCAAAACTTATTTTTGTTCGATTATTTAACTTCGTTGTGCCAATCGTTATCTTAGAAAAGTCTTCATCTATTGTTGGTATATAAGAAGTTGCACCATTTTCGTTATCAGATTGAATAGCAACTCTTACTCCTTCAGCAATTTTGTCATATCCCAAAGCAATCCGCCCTGTTGTATCTTCAAATGCTTGTCCACCGCCGGAAATCATATCCCATTCCCCGTCAATCAATATATATGTATTCACTTCCATTGTCTGTACACCGTCTTCTAAAGTGAAATCATATATAATATGGTCTGTATCCAAACCAAGAAGTTTTCCTATATTTTCTTCTTCTTTTGATAATTGTGCAGGTTCGATATACATTTTATTGTCATTTGTTTTTCCACAGCCAACAACTCCTAACAGGCAAGTTAGTGCCAAAATAATTGCTATTATTTTTTTCATATCACACCTCCAAATTCTAATTTGTTAATTTGTCTGCTTAAATTATAGCATCCATATATAAATTTTTCTATCCTAACCTTTCGTTTGCATAAAGTAGCAGAGCCAGCCGTCCTGGTCAACGGTCAAGATGAACGAGCTTTGCCCACCGTTGACAAGTGCATCTATCCCTGCTTATGTAGCAACCAAGAGGGGGAAAGCAACGAACGCTTTCCCCCTCGCATAATATGTTTTTTCTTATATCTGTCTGTATCGTATTATATCATCACAAGAAATCTGAGCACCATTTGGTCACCAAAGCGGCAAAAATCATTGTTCTTTTGTATGCTTCAATGTGTAAAAAAGTCAGTATTTACAATGGTTTTCACAGCTCAAGACTTTTCGATATCAAAAAGCAAATACTATTTTTTATAAATTTCCTGCTGGAATACTTCTTTTAACGATGCCTGTAATGGATAGCCCAAATCGGCAAAGGTGTTGTCCAAGGCATCCAGCATCAATGTCACATCGGAGATATTGGCATTTTCGCCCATGTGGCCCAGACGAATCACCTTACCCGCCAGAATATCAAAACAACCGGCAATCATCACACCATATTTTTCATCCATCAGCTTTAACAGCTGTGCCGAATCCACACCCTCCGGCACCTCTACTACTGTAACGGTAGCGCAGTAGCCATCGGATAAATATAACTGCAAACCGGCAGCTGCAACAGCCGTTCTGACAGCATGGGCAATCACCGCATGACGCTGATAAATGTCTTGATCTGCCTTTACATTTTCTAAGGCTGTCCGCAAACCATAAATGTCGCTAATCGGCATGGTATACGGGAACCATTTATTTTTATAGTAATCCCGGAAGTTTAAGATATTGGCATAAAAGGAAGCAATCGGCGTTTTCCGCTGCTCCATAGCCTGCAGTGCTTCATCGCTGACACAAAGCAAAGTCAATCCAACCGGCGGCAGACACCGCTTCCGGCCCCCCGCCGCAGATAATATCGGCCTGGCAGGCATCGGCATCAATCTCTACCCCAAACATGCTGGACACCGCATCTACTACAGAAAGAATCCCATACCGTTTTAACAACGGGCAGATTTCTTCAATTTTGTTTTTTACGCCTGTAGGCGTATCGCAATGCACTACGGCTGCATATTTAAAATCATGGTTCTGTTCTAACCAGGCAGCCAAAGCAGCCACATCAAAATCACGATGATAGTCGGCGCTGTATAGCACCGGTTCCCCGCCGTA
>USPE01000207.1 GCA_900556545.1 uncultured Peptococcaceae bacterium
AGCGATGGCAATGGTATAAAAGATGGCGCTCATCATGCTGGAATCGTTAAACATTTTTTCATACCAACGCAGTGAAAACCCGTCAAACCGAGTCAACGAACGGCCGGAATTGAAGGAAAACACCACGGTATACAAAATAGGCAGGTAAAAAAAGGCCAGTACCAGCGCCATATACAACTTAGATAAAATCTTTTTCGATTGTTTCACTGTTATCTGCCCCCTTCTTTCTGTCCGGTCTTGTCAACTTTTTTTGGTAATATACATGGAAATCATGATGATGATGGCCATAATTAAAGAAATGGCGCTGCCAAAATTCCAGTTGCCCGAAGTCAGGAACTGAGATTCTATTACGTTCCCAATCAGCACATACTGTCCGCCGCCCAGCATTTTTGGAATAAAGAAGCTGGACACCGCCGGTAAAAATACCAACGTGATGCCGCTGATAACCCCCGGTAATGACAGCGGCAGCGTAATCTTAACGAAGGATTCCACTTTATTGGCACCCAGATCACTGGCCGCTTCCAAATAACTTTTATCCATTTTACTCAGCGAGGTATAAATCTGCAAAATCATAAAAGGAATAAAGTTATACACCATGCCCAAGACAACGGCAAAATCGGTGTAAATCAACGGCAGCGGGCCAATGCCGATATAGCCCAGCAATGTATTGATCAGCCCTTTATCCTGCAAAATACTAATAAATTTAATAAAGATTGTAAAATACCTCCATCAGATAAAATACCAATCCAAGCGTATGTTCTTACAAGCATATTGATCCACATTGGAATGGTAATCAGCATCACCAGCAGAATTTTTTTGCGGCCGCTGGTCTGCGAGATAATATAAGCAATGGGATACCCCAACAGCAGACACAGCACAGTTGTCACCAACGCAACCCACAAGGAGCGTCTCAGTACATCCAAAAAGATTGGGTCGCTGAAAAATTTCAGAAAGTTTTCTATGGTAAAACGAAAGGTCAATACATCGTTGCCCTTCTGGGTAAATGCGTACATCAAAATCATCAGCATGGGCAGAACAATCATGATGACGCTCCAGACAATATATGGATAAGCCATATTCCGAAATTGCTTCATGATTAATAACTTCCTTTCTTCGACATGATGTGAATATCTTCAGGCATAAACATCAGCCCCACTTCTTCCCCCACTTCATGCTTATCAGTCGTATCAATCATGTATTCATAGCCCTCGGTTTTAAAGGTAACCTGATAATCCCCCGGTGTCAGATTTTCTACATCAAAGTCGTACACCACATCGGTAATTTCTACTGCCGAGTCATCTTCCAAACTCCAGGCAGAAGCATTGGCCCAGGTTTTTAAGTCGGTATCCAGCGCCATACTTTCCTGAATTTCGTCTACTTTTTTGAAGAAGTTCACGGCAAAAATTTCTTCCTCGTACTCTTTGCTGGCAATGCGGTTGGCTTCCCGCACAAACATATTGGCAGATACCATAGTGCCCGCTTTGGTGGAGAAGGTTACCGGATAGGTGCCGGTTTTTGGTTCAATCTGATATTCTACTTTATGAATAGAAATCCAGTCCTCTGTTTCCGAATCCCAGGCCTGCGCATCGGCACGGGCGATAATTTCCGCATCGTTCAGCTCTTCAATATCCTCTAAATCCAGATAAAAATCGTTGGCGCTCATGTATTCCTTGGCCTCGGTGTTTACCACAGGCTTAGCCTCGGATACATGCATGGTTACAGTAATGCTGGTACCGGAGCGGGTTTCCACGATGGTTTCATAATGTACCCCTTTAAACAGCACCGATTTGACCACACCTTTCAGCTTACCCTGCTCTCTGGGCACAATGTCCAAATCCTCCGGACGGATAACCACATCCACTTTTTCATTGGGTGAAAAACCCACATCCAGACAGGCAAAGTGCTTATCTTCAAACACAACCTCTTTATCCTGCACCATAATCCCGTCAATGATATTACTTTCACCGATAAAGCGGGCTACAAACTCATTGGCCGGTTCATTATAAATATCGGTAGGACTGCCGATCTGCTGGATTTCGCCGTCTTTCAGCACCACAATCTTATCGCTCATGGTCAGGGCTTCCTCCTGGTCATGGGTAACAAAAATAAAAGTAATCCCTACTTCCTGCTGAATTTTTTTCAGCTCATGCTGCATCTCTTTCCGCAGCTTTAGATCCAATGCGCCCAGAGGTTCATCCAGCAGCAATACCATCGGTTCGTTTACCAGCGCCCGGGCAATGGCCACACGCTGCTGCTGCCCGCCGGACATCTCTGTTACCTGGCGTTTTCCGTATTCTTCTAAGCCTACCAGCTTCAGCATACGTTTTACTTTCTGCTCTATTACATCCTTTGGTTCTTTTTTAATTTTTAAACCAAAAGCTACATTATCATATACATTCATATGCGGGAACAACGCATATTTTTGGAAAACGGTATTAATTTCCCGTTTGTAAGGCGGCAACTGGGTGATATCCTCGTTATCAAACAGAACCTGCCCTTCATCAGCGGTCAAAAAGCCGCCCAATATCCGCAATAAGGTGGTTTTCCCACAACCGCTGGGCCCCAGCAGTGTTACGAATTCATTCTCGTAAATATCCAGATTGATGCCCCTTAACACCAGCTGCCCATCAAATTCCTTTACAATATTTTTAAACTGAATCAGCTTTTTCATTGTTTCCTCCTCTTCTCACACAAAGATTTTTATCATGCCTCTCTTCTAAAATAATAAAATTTATGATAAATCTAAATTATTATACTATATTTCCTCTAAAATCTACAGTATTTTCATTTTTTTCTTAAAAAAAATTAATTTATAATTTACAATCCGTTCTCTACAGCAAAACAGCTTTGCTAAGCGGATTCTACCCGCTTCTTCTTTGTAATGTGCAAAAAGTAATCCGCAAAAAAAGATTCCGCCGCCTGTTTGCAGCAGAATCCATTGTCCATATTATAATTTTTTAAAGAAATTCCCCTCTACTTCAACCTGCTCTTTGATTACCACAAAAGCGCCTTCGTCAATACTGCGCACATGACGCAGCAGCTGGGTGACTTCATATTTGGATACCACCACGCAGATAATGGTGGTAGGGGATTCGGTCAATGCGCCCTTGCCTTGCCAATAAGTACAGCCCCGCGCCATCTGCTCCACGATAAACTGGCTGATTTCTTCCAGTTTATTTTTTGTATAAATATTCACTTCCACAGCAATATTCTGTGAGTGGGTTTTATCAATCATAACGGATAAAATAACCGTATAGATAACAGAATAGATTACAACAGATAAATCAAACAACACTGCGCACACTGCATACACCATAAAGTTGATGATCAATCCCATCTTCCCTACGCTGAAATTACTCATTTTTTTAGTAAAGTACACACCCAAAATATCCTGTCCGCCACCGGAGGCGCCATTTTTTAAAGTAATTCCCACGCCCCAGCCGGCAATAATTCCACCAATAAAACAAGCTGTCAATTGGTCCTCTATGATAGGCACTGCAGGACTTTTTATCACCGTTAAAAAAATAGTCTGGCAAATGACGCAGATAACTGTTTTAATAAAAAATCCTCGGCCCAACGAATGGAAGGCCAAAATAAAAAGCGGCACATTACAGAGAAAATAAATCAGACCGGCAATATCCACATCACCAAAATCCATCCCTGCATATTGTACCAGCACAGTCCGCACAATCTGCCCAATTCCTACAAAACCGCCGTTATACAATCCTATCGGTACAATAAAATAATTTACGCCAAAAGAAAACGCCAGCGTACCAAATATGGCCATTAATAACTTTTTGGTTTCTTCAACTCGCTGCGCACGCCGCAGTTCTAACACAAAGCATCTGCTCCCTTCCTGGCAGCCCTATCAGCGCTGCATCTTTCTGTTCATTATACTACACACTTTATAAAAGTAGTTATGATTTTATTTATTCCTGGTATAGCAATATGTAAATAAAAGCAAAAAACAGCGCACTGCCGAAGCAATGCGCCGCAAATGTGATGAAACAACTCCAGTATTGTTTCATTTTATAATTTTTAAAGTTTATAATTTTTTAAAGAAATTCCCTTCCACCGAAACTGCACCTTTTAGCACGATAAACGCATCCTCATCAATTGCATTGACATAACGCAATAATTGTGTTACTTCGTATTTTGATACTACCACACAAATGATGGAAGTTTTTGATTCTGTCAAAGCGCCTTTCGCATCCCAATAGGTGCAGCCGCGTGCCATGCGTTCTAC
>USPE01000208.1 GCA_900556545.1 uncultured Peptococcaceae bacterium
GCGGGCGGTGCGTCCTGCTCTGTGAATATATTCGTTGGGTTCGGCAGGAAAATCCAGATTGATGATATGGGTAATATCCGGAATATCCAAACCGCGGGCAGCCAAATCGGAGGATACCAGCACTTTTATTTTTCCGCGGCGGAATTCGTCCATGGCTTTTTGCCGTTCTTCTTTAGATACAATGCCGTGCAGGCTGTAGGTGCGTATTTTGTGATAATTCAGTTTATCTACTATAAAATCCAGTTCGGGACCGTCATTCATAAAAATAAGAATGCGGCGGGATTCTTCTCCCAAAGCGTGCAGCAGCTTGCGCAGCTGGACAAATTTTTCCCGCTGCTCACTGATTAAATAGAAATGCTCAATGTTGGGGTTCATTTTGGCCTGCGTTTCAACTTTCACAAAGGCAGGGTCGTTCATTTGCTGCAGCAGCAAGTCTATGGTATGGTTGCTGGCTGTGGCTGAAAAGGCCGCCAATTGCCGATCACGCAGCATGCTTTTGATAATGTCCAGCACAGTTTGCTGATTGGTGTTGTCCAGCAGGTTGTCCATTTCATCAATGATAACGGTGCGGATAGTCTGGCAGTTGATTTTGCGTTTTTTGATCAAATCCAGAATGCGCCCCGGTGTGCCGATAATCAGCTGCGGTTTTTCCTTTAATTTGGCGATTTGATTATTGATATTGGCCTCGCCGATGATGCTTTGGCAGCGAATATCCAGTTTGGCGTTCTGGCAAAGCAGCTGCGCTTGACGGTGAATCTGAATCACCAGTTCATGGGTGGGCGCCAGCACCAAAGCCTGCACCTGTTTGGACCGGCTATCTATATGGGCCAGCACGGGACAAAGATAAGCCAGCGTTTTTCCGCTGCCGGTGTGGGCCTGACCAATCACGTCCTTGCCTTCCATCAGCAGTGGGATTACCTGCTCCTGAATGGCTGTCGGCTCGGTGATATTTTGCATGGCCAGGGCTTGCACCATCGCTTCATTTTGCAATAAAGCCTGAAAAGACATAAAAAAACCTCCATTTGTTTTCATAATTATAAGTACACTGTATTGTTATTATATTTGTATCATACTGCCGAATTTTTGATAAGACTGTGTGCAGCATTCGGCTGTTTTCTGCTATTATAGCATGAGAACAGGGGGAAAAGATAGCATAAAAACAGAACCGCCATATGAGATGACGGTCCTGTTTCAGAAAATTATCATACAATTTGAGGATGTGTGCAAAATTTATTAGGACTAAGCAAATAGGAATCCGATCATTTTCCACCAGGTCAAGAGCAGACCAAAGACCAGGATGAAGTTGACAATCATTTTAATTCCCATGATTTTCATAAAGTCCTTCATGTGGATGATGCCGAATGCAAAGAACAGCATATATAATGCATATTGGTATGGCATAATGATCTGGTCAACAGCGTTCAGCATAAAGTAGTAAATTGCCATTGGGTTTAAACCGATTGCAGTACCCAATGTAGCCAGCGGAATGGTGAAGGCTGCTTCCATAGCCAGCGGTGTCATTACAAAGTTCAGAACAACCAGCAACAGCCATTCAATTAAGAAGAATACATAATAGCTTTGGCCCTGCAGCATTGGCATGATAACGTCAACCAAAATTTTCCCAATACCCAGAGAACCGGCTACAGCGCCGATGCCCATGCAGGCTGTAATAAACAGGATAAAGCCGTAATTAACACGCTGTACATCTTCTTTGGTGGCGGAACCGATAACCGGCATGCAAACCAGCATAGGAATGATTGCCAGCCCCCATTCCAGGGAGAAACCGTGCATATCTTTGGTCAGAATAAATACCAGGAAAATAATCAATACGGCAGCGCATTTTAATTCACGAACTGTAATTTTACCCATTTCGTTTAATTTGTTCTGGAAAAATTCTTTTCCGGCGATAGCAGTTTCCGGCTTGAAAATTTTTGTTACAACAAATACCAGGAAAATGTATTCTAAAAATACCGGCAGATTGACAAAAAAGGATTCAAAATATCCTAAGAAATTTAATGGTCCGGTCACTGATTGTCCGATACCCATCATCAAAACAGGCGCTTGCATTTTTACGGTGTTTAATACCAGACAGCCCATAGCGGCGGTTAACATGATACCGGCACTGGCTTTACTTTTACCGGTATTCAGTGCCAGACAAATGCCGTAAGTTAAAGCGGCCATAGGAACCAGTACGTTCCCTACAAATAAAGTTAAAAAAGCAGAGGCCAGGGCAATCCCCCAGATGATACCGTTATAGGTACCGCCGGTTTTTACCAGACAAAAATACGAGATACGAGCTAATAATCCTGAGCTTTCCAGCGCATTGGCTAACAGCAAGCCGGACAGCATCATCCATGGAATATATTGGGTCCAGGGTTGAAAGGCCATGGCCGGTTCTGTTACTTTGAAGAAAATCCAGAATAAGGGCAGTGTAATAGCAACAACTGTCTGATTCATGGTATCAAAGGCAAAGCATAGAATGGCGAATAAAGTAGATACAAAGAATAATTTCATCTGCATGGTAAAGATTTCGTTGCAGGGAATGAGAAAAACGATAAGCGGTAAAATAATATTAAAAGCCCATTTTATCATATCGCCTTTTGAAAGAGTGGTGTTCATAGAAAAGCCCCCTTAAGTTAAGTAAAATTAAAATGATTCGTACATACAATGCCAATAAAACAAAAAATAAAATAAGATAGAATCAGCGGCGTTATATTGCCGAAATTAGAGTGTTTGCCTCCTTTACAAAGCTTCTTGTCCTGAATAAAATGATTTTACGTTATAAATGCTTTAGCGCTGATAGTTCATACGGGAAACCGCAAATAAACCGAACAACGTGATGGCAATAACAACGGTGAACAAATCCTGCATGGCCATGGTGTAGCTGGTATTATATTGCAGTACAGAATCGGTAATGGCTGCATTCTGCGCTGTATAGTAATCTGTGCGAATGGTTAAAAAAGTATTGATTAGTCCAATGGCCAGGGAAACAACACATTGCCGCACCCAGCTGCTGGTGGCGGAAGCATGGCTGCTTACCTCTACGGGAAGTTCCTGCATTCCCATATTGGTAACCGGCATACTGACAGCGCCTACGCCTAAATCGCGAATTAATACAGCAACGGCAGCAAAAACGGCAGTTGTGGTTAAATCCAGCTGTCGATGTATCAGCATGGAGAAGCAGCCGATTAAAATTAAAATATAGAGCAGGCCTTTGGCATTAATGCGATCATATAACTTGCCGATAATTGGCACCAAAAAGAAGATACACAGTGGTCCCAATGCTAAAATGATGGCGGAAATAGTGGTACTGTAGCCCAGAATATCCTGTAAATAGATGGGCATAATTACGATACTGGCGTTCATGGTAATTTGAGCGACACAAAGAATAATTACACTCCAGGTAAAGTTGCTGTATTTTAGCACACGCAGATTGAGCAGCGGTGCCGGACAGTGCAGTTCGTGCCAGATAAAAACGGTGATGGCAATGATTCCGACTGTCAGCAATCCCACGCATTGTATACTGAAAATATCCCAACGAGACAGATTGCTGAATACATACAGCAGGCAGTAAGTGCCGATAACGGCAGAACCTAACCCCAAATAGTCAAATGGCTGCTTTTGTGCAGATTGGATTGTGTAGTATGGGATAAATCGTATTGCAACAGCGATAGCGCACAACGCAAATGGAATGTTGAAGAAGAATACCCATTTCCAGTTGAGCAGATCGCAGAGAATGCCGGCTACTGTTGGTCCAAAGGTAGGCGCTAACACACCGGATACGCTCCAGATGCTTAAGGCAAAGGCCTGTTGTTCTTTGGGAATCATTTGAAAGACCATGCTCATGGTTAACGGATAAATCATGCCGCCAAAACAGCCCTGCAAAATGCGAAAACAGATCAGCATAGAAATAGACTGTGATAGACCTGCTAACAACGATGTTACAATAAATCCAAAGATAGCAAATAAATAAGTTCGTTTTAAACTAAGCCGGTCAGCCAGATAACCAATCAGTGGTGCAATCATACCGCTGGAAAGCATGTATCCGGTGATTACCCATTGTACGGTAACAATATCGGTAGAAAATTCTTTCATAAACACCGGCAGCATGATGGTAACAGTGGTTGAACTTAGCGCTGCAATAAAGTTTCCTACCCCGATGGCAATCATGACAGGCCAGAAAGAGATTTTTTGAGATGTCATCTGCTGCATATTCATACTCCTCTCTGGGAAAGTATACTTTTT
>USPE01000209.1 GCA_900556545.1 uncultured Peptococcaceae bacterium
ATCCAAACCGGACAAAAAGCTGCCCTGGTGGAAGCGGTGCGGCGCTGCTTTATCCGGCGCAGTGATTGTGGTATTGTTGATTCGCTTTCTTTTTTTGACTGATATGACCACACTCATTCAGGCCAATGGTTTTACCATGCTGTCGTTCCGGCAGATTTGGCTGTATGTGATGTTTTTGGCAGCAATATTGATATTTGCAGGCTGCACCGGCAAGCTGCAAGGACAGCAGCCAATCAAAAAACAAAGGTTGCCCAAGCGGACAAAGGCTGCGGTGCTCTGTATTCTTCTGTTCATTCCCATTACGCTGCTGTGGGGGCAATATTATCTGGAAGGCAGGAAATATTATCTGATTGCTGTTCTGGTATTGCTGGAATGTATGCTGCCGTTTTTTCTGCTGTTTGAAGGCCGCAGACCGCAGGCCAGAGAATTGGTGGTGATTGCTGTGCTTTGCGCCATTGGTGTAGCCGGACGGGCGGTGTTTTATATGCTGCCCCAATTTAAACCGGTGCTGGCGTTTACCATCATTGCCGGGGTTGCCTTTGGCGCAGAAACAGGATTTTTAGTTGGCACAATGACCATGCTGGCCTCCAATATTTTGTTTTCGCAAGGGCCTTGGACGCCGTGGCAGATGTTTGCCATGGGCATCAGCGGTTTTTTGGCAGGGTTATTATTTTCGCGGGGACCGCTATCCCGTCAAAAAATATCACTTTGCTTGTTTGGTGCTCTGGCAGCTATTTTGATTTACGGCGGCATTATGAACCCCGCTTCTGCATTGCTGTGGAGCAGCAGCTTAAACTGGAAGCTGCTATTGACCTACTATATCACAGGCTTTCCCATGGATTGTATTCATGCCGCTGCCACTGTCTTTTTTTTGTGGTTTGCTTCCGAACCCATGCTGGAAAAGCTGGAGCGGGTGAAAATCAAGTATGGGCTGGTGGAATACAGGGAAGAACAAGAATGTTGATGAATTTCTGTATATGGTTGATAGGTTCAGCTTTTGTTCCTGGCTGTCGGTCAGTTATAGTATGGGTATGAATGGATTAAGAGCCTGATTAACACATAATACGAGTTTGATTGTACACAAAAATGCCTGTTGTTTTTGTAAAGTTTTAAGAATTTTACAAAAGCAGCAGGCATTTTTGTGTTTTTTACATTTGAGATTGAAAAACTTTTTCCGCTTCTTCATAAGTTACTTGCTCAATCAAAGTGTTGTCATACAGGAGCGTTGCATTGAGCGGACTCCAACGGGGAATGTTGGTGCAGGGCAGCATCTCGGTGAGCGATACATAGTAATGGCTCCAGGGCGCATCTTCAGTTTCACGAAAGGAAACAGTGCCCAGCATATATAACGAGGTGCCCATGTAATATTCGGCGGAACGGCGCCGCACAGACCAGATAGGCTGCTGCTTGAGCGCCTCCAGATCCAAATGAAAAATACTTCTGTCTTGTGTTATCTTCATAAAAATCCCCTTCCTTTGCAGCAAACAGATTGTGTGAATCAGTTGTTATGTTCATTATAGCACCGCGTGGAATAAGATGCCAGTATGTAGGGTGACAGATATTAATATACTCTTGGATATACAGAAAGTGTATAGGCGGGATTGTTTTATAGAACCGATAAGCATTGTTCAAAAAGCAATACAAGATATAAACTATACTCATAAGCAAAGAACAACCAATTCTCATCATCTGATGATTGTGATGATGAGGTGAAACTTTTTTATCCATAAAGGAGGATGTTTATTATGCCATGTCAATGTAATGATTTAGTATTAACTCCACAGGAACAGTGGATGGAAGCCGGTATTTTAACAAACGTTGAAGAAAGCAGACAGCGTACCTTTAAACGTTTAGACGCAATTCGTAAAGCGCCAATCTATCTGTGCGTAGACCGTGCTCGTTTATTCACCGAAGGGATGAAAATGAACGAACGGAAACCATTGGAATTACGTTGGGCTTTAGCTCTGAAACACATTGCAGAAAATATTCCACTGTACATCGGTCCTGACGATTTAATCGTAGGTCGTGGTGAAAGCAAACCAGGCCGCTGCGGGATGCTGTATCCAGAAATCGACGGTGCTTACTTGGATACCGTAGGCAGAGATATGTGTGACCGTCCGGATGCACCATATTATTTTACCGAAGCTGACTATGAAGTTATGGTCAATGAAATTGCACCATACTGGAAAGACAAATCCTGGCCAGAACACTATGCAATGACTCTGCCAGAAGAAACCAGAAGAATCATCTTCGGTGAAAACAAAGATAACTTCTACAGACAGCAGAACATGGTATTCGCAAGTGGTAACACCCGTTCTTCTCAGAACTGGGTACAGGACTACGATAAAGTTTTGAAAATGGGTTTGAAAGGCTTAAGAGAAAAAGCACAGAATAGATTAGAAGAATTAAAAGAAACTCCTGTACTGTATGCAGAACATAGTAGCTTCTTAGAAGCCTGTGTTGTTACCTGCGACGCTATTGCAATTTGGGTACAGCGTTATGTAGAACTGGCAAAAGAAATGGCTGCCAAAGAAGAAAACCCATCCAGAAAAGCAGAACTGGAAGAAATCATTGAAATCTGCTCTTGGGTACCAGAAAACCCAGCTAGAACCTTTAAAGAAGCAATGCAGTCTCACTGGTTTATCTACATGTTCACCCGTATTGAACAGCTGGTAGGCGCATCTCTGAGTTTGGGCCGTCTGGATCAGATGTTTTATCCATACTATAAAAAAGACTTAGAAGAAGGAAGAATCACCAGAGACGAAGCGAAAGCTTTATTTGAAAGCTTATGGGTAAATATGTCCGAAGCAATGTCCATCCTGGTAAGTCCAGCTGGCGGTGCGTTCTCAGAAGGATATGCCCACTTTGAAGGTGTGACATTAGGCGGTCAGACAAGAGAAGGCGAGGATGCTACCAACGAATTGTCCTATGTAATTTTAGATTCCAAAAAAGGTATTCCTATCAATTACCCAGACTTAGCGGTTCGTATTCACAACAGAACACCAGATAAATTCCTGAAAGCAGTTACCGAAATCATCAAAGATGGTCAGGGTTATCCAAAACTGTTCAACGACGAAGAAATTATCCCGCTGTATTTAGGCAAAGGCATTAGCATGGAAGATGCGCTGGACTACGTAATCTGCAGCTGCGCAGAATACCGTGTACTGAATAAAGAAACTTATATTCATGCTGCCGGTACATTGAATATTGGCGCTATGATTGAAATGGTTCTGCACAATGGCCGTTGCCCAGAATTCGGTAACATTCAGTATGGTCTGGAAACAGGCGATCCAAGAGATTTCAAAACATTTGATGAATTCTACGAAGCATATAAAAAACAGCATCTGTATTTCTTAGACCATGTATTAATTCAGCAGACTACATTGGATATTGTAAAACCAAAATTCCTGGCTGCTCCATTAACTTCTATGTTACATGATAAATGTTTTGAACAGTGCAAAGATATCAATGATTATGTAGATCCGGGCGAAGATGGTCTGCGTGAAAAATTCTGTGATATGACCGGCTTTGGTACTGGGGTAGACTCTCTGGCTGCCATCAAAAAACTGGTTTATGATGAAAAACGCATCACCATGGATGAACTGATTACCGCATTAGATGCAAACTTTGAAGGCTACGAAGCAATTCGTCAGATGTGTCTGAATGCGCCAAAATACGGAAATAACGATCCATATGCCGATGAAATTGGGAAAGACATGGATGCTATGCATCTGGGTTATCTGGCAAAACAGAAACCATACATGGAAAGAGAAATCATTTCCATGCGTATGGTTCCAGTAACGATTCACATCTTTATCGGTAAAGTAACCAATGCTACACCAAACGGCAGAAAAGCTGGTCAGCCATTATCTGAAGGCGCTTCTGCTTCCCATGGCTGCGATACCCACGGTCCAACAAGCAACCTGTTATCTCAGGCCAGCACCAAAAATGTGAGATTCCGCAACCGTCATACTCGTTTGTTGAATATGAAACTGAGCCCGGCAACTGTAGCAGGGGAAGAAGGCACCAAAAAATTAATGCAGTTAATCAGAACCTGGTGTGATTTGAAACTGTATCATGTTCAGTTTAATATTATCAATCGGGAAACCTTACTGGCTGCACAGGAAGATACAGAAAAATATCGGAATCTGGTAGTTCGTGTTGCTGGTTACAGTGCATACTTTGTTGAATTGTCTCACGACTTACAGGACGAAA
Source organism: uncultured Peptococcaceae bacterium (assembly GCA_900556545.1). Taxonomy (GTDB): domain Bacteria; phylum Bacillota; class Peptococcia; order Peptococcales; family Peptococcaceae; genus UBA7185. Next base: position 4,216 of record USPE01000209.1, read on the forward strand.
TTATT
>USPE01000210.1 GCA_900556545.1 uncultured Peptococcaceae bacterium
CGGTAAAAATTTTTACCGGTTTTTTATCAATCACACGGATTGCAGCGACGGTTGTATCATCACCAGGGCTTTGTTCATAAAGATCATGGCAATATTCAGTCAATCCGGAAGTTACTCTTGACGGTGCTTCGTTGCCGGAATAATGCTGTTCTACAAACTGAGAGGCTCCGCTCCATCCCCAGCCAAAATCGCAAAAACGGCCGACACCGGCATGGGTAACACCATCACTCATTAAAACAAATAAATCACCGGCCTGCAGAGAAGATGCAATTGCAAAACCACCATATAATATAGGTAGAAGAAGATATTTTGGCATCTCGTGAATCTGCCGCCAAAAGCGCATACGAGCCAAAATCACAATCATAAAAAGGCAGCTCCAGTAATTTTCCATCTCGAATAAAAATACAGCCTGGATTATCAAATTCGACAATATAAGTTTCGCCGCTGTCATATATCTGCAAAATTGTAAATGTAGAATATGCCACCTGTCTGGTCTGACAAATAGGCAGAGTTTTAGCGATAGTTTCTACACATTCATCCAACGAAGAACCATTATATAACATAGTTCCTAAAATTTTAGCAGTCAACGTGGACAATATATTGGCTTTTACACCGCTGCCCATACCGTCTGCCAAAATCAGAATGGTAGAATTTTCTGTTTTCAGAAGTTCGATATGATCTCCGCATAATTCTTCATTGCGTTTATTCAAACTTTTATATGAAATGTCTACCTTTAGTTTCATACTACTTCCGCTCCAGTTCTTCCTGATCCGAGAGAATCATATTGCGCAATTTTGTCAGACTTACCTTAGTTTCTGCAGTGGTTTCTCCCAACAGGCTAGCAATCTGCTGCGCAACCATCATCTGTTTATCAATGACATCCTGAGCCATTTCTACAGTTTCCAATTTCATTGCATATTGCTGCTGCTTCTTGGTTTCTTCGGCAGTAATATTCTGGAACAGACCCATAACACTGTCCTGTTCTTCCATATAAATAATATCCTGCAGCATATACAGCTGATATTGTGGATAATATACCTTTTTTCCGTAAATATTGTTGTGGCTCTGATAAACCTGACGAAAATCATCATCCTGAATAATACTGCTCAATGGGGTATGCTTCACATCAGAACGACGTTTTCCAAAGCACAATTCAGCAGCCTTGGAAAATTCCACAATCCGCATATCAGAGTTAACCGCCAAAATGGAGTCAGGTGCTTTATCCATAATGGTTTTGGCCATAGAACGAGCTTGCTCCTGCATAAATGGCATGCACATATTCAATTCTGCTTTGCCCTGGTAAACTGCAATTGCTTTTTCCCTGCAAGAAGGATATCCGCATGCAGTACAGTTTAATTCATCTTTTTCGCTGTTTTTACCAATTTTGCGTAATATTTCACGAATTTCGGCTTCTGTCGGCATTGGAACTGTAATAGACCGATCATGAAATTCTCGAGAAAAATAACCGTTTGGTTTTTCCGGAAAATCTTTTGGCTGTTCCGATTCGCCAGCCACAATATCCTCCACAATCAGCTTCTTGCGAAAACGGGAATATTTATGATGGGCAATGGCTGGTCCTTCAATACAACTGCCGCGACAAACACTCATCTCCACCACACAATGATCCAGTTCGCCATTTTCCATGCTTTCCAGCAAGGCAATGCAATCTTCCAGTCCATGTACTGTGATTGTTTTATATGCGTGCTTTCCAGCGGCTGCATTAATGGCAGATATAATACCACCACTGATAGGATAAAGCCGATTAATCTTTGGATTACGGTTATCCATACGGGATGGTTCACATTGCTGCAGTTCCACATTGGATTCTGCCAACCAGCTTTCCAACTCAACAAAATCAATAACTGCATCCACATAACCACTGGTGCGGCTGTCAATTTCTGCTTCCTTCTTCTTAGCAATACAAGGACCAATAAAGACAACACGAATATTATCGCCCAATTCTTCATGGAGCATTTTTCCATGGGCTATCATCGGCGAAAAAACTGGAGCCAAATACTGCGCCATCTCCGGATGATGCAGCTCTACCAGCTCATTGGCACTGGGACAACAGGTTGTGATAATATTCTTCATGTTCCCTTCCCGAATTAAGCGGGCGTATTCATCAGTCACATAAGCAGCTGCTTCTGAAGTTTCCCTTACCTGGGTAAAGCCCAGTTTTTTTAATGCAGTAACTACCTGCCCCGGATGGCTGTGATCCAATGCCACCATATAAGACGGTGCCAAAGAAGCAATCACATGCTCTTTATTTTGAATAAAGTACTTTACCTTATCCAGATCGCTCAGGAATTTTTTTGCGCTCTGCGGACAGATTTCCATACAACGCCCGCAAAGAATACATTTATCGTCTAAAATCTGCGCCTGACCGTTTTTTACTTCAATCGCTTTGATCGCACAACCACGCACACATTTATAACAGTTTTTGCATTGTGCTTCTTCAAATCCGATTACTTTCATGCGCCCAATCTCCGTAGAATTTCATCCTGGAAAAACTGTTCTGTATTTTCAGGCTTCAGATAAAATAGCTCTTCATCCAGTTTAATGCTTACCCCTTCAATACTGCATTTTCCCATACAGAATGCGCCTTTCAAATGAATCTTATCCGCCAGATTTTTTTCAGCAATGATTGTTTCCAGCTTGGATACAATATCTCTTGCGCCTTTTAAATGACAGGAACTTCCAATACAAATGGTAATCTCCATAATAAAAATCCTCCTTATTATTGTGAAAACTTTCTCTATAATAATATAATATCATAACATGAAAATGTCCATGCCTGAATGACAAAAAAAATATGTGAATATATAAATTTCAACATATCTTTACAAGTTTTTATTTCCTTAGTATTAGGAAATTATATAGTAAACCATTAGACAATATCAATGGAAACAATTTGCCATCATTTTAATTCCATGGCAATGGCCCGTATTTTTTATTTACCATATCCCGTATGTCCATAACCTGCTGTAAAAATCCTTTTTCCACCGAACGAAACCGATAATTTTGCGGGCTGATAATTACATCACGAAAAGGCTTCTTCATTTCGGTACAACCCAGCTGCACCAATTGATAGCGCTCCAACAAATGCTCTGGAATGGGCGATACCCACATAAAACTATCCGGAATGTTTTGCAGCAAATCAAACTGACTGCCCCGTTCATATACATAAATTTTCTTTTTTTGATTGGGAACTGTCAGCACCTGTTCCTGTTCGTCGGCAGGAATGAACGGTACATCCCAGTCACCATGAATTAATTCAGTTAAATCTACCATTTCGTTTAAGCTGAGCTTATTTTTATGGGCCAAAGGATTGCGCACCGACATCAACGCCTGATATTCAAATTCCCATAAAAGTTCTGATTGCAGCCGTTTTTCCTGCAATACTTTTTGAAAATAGGGTTCATAATCAGATTGATAGCGAATGATGCCCAAAGAATATCCTTTTCGACTGATATTCTGAATGGCTTCCATCGAATTTGTCTCCATGAAATTGATTTCAAATTCTCCAACGCTGCGCAAACTATTGGCAAAATTGGCAAAGGCATCGGTAATGTAACTGGCGCGGGGCACCGAAACAGAAAATGCAATTTTACGTGTCTGTTCTGGTTTATACCGATCCTCCAAATCCGAAATCTGCTGTAAAATCTGCCGCGCCGCATCCAAAAATTCCTGCCCCTGGGCTGTAGGAATCACACCGGTGGATGTTCTCTGAAAGATTGTAATGTTTAAAGAAGTTTCTAATTCTTTAATGGCTTTACTCAAATTTGGTTGGTTCATATACAGCTGCTCCGCTGCTCCGGTAATGGATCCGCAGCGCGCCACTGTCACTGCATATTTTAAATATAAGATATTCAAAAATACCCATCCTTTCTTTTACAAATACAACCTTATATTGTGCATGTTTTTTTACTCATGAAATCTAAAATGTATACCCCTATATTCTATCATATATGGTGATTGTCTGCAAAATATCTTTCGCATAAATTTTTTCAGTTTCAACCGTTTCTTTTCAAAACTTTACAGCAAAACTTTACAGCTATCTTGTCATACAAAAAGCGTCGTGCTATACTAATGGGTAATATCCTGTGAATGCTTGTTTTGATAGCACAATTCGCAAATTTGATGATAAAGAAGGTATTCTATAATGACAAAAGAACAGTTGCTAGAAGAAATTCAACAATTAAAAAA
>USPE01000211.1 GCA_900556545.1 uncultured Peptococcaceae bacterium
CTGTTGGTTAATGTTCTTTTGGGCTCGTGCAGCGATGTTAGCCGCACCTGCCGGCCTTTTTATCTGGATCTTGGCCAATATTCAGATCGAAAACCAATCGCTGATTCAGCTTTTTGCTCAGCAATTACAGCCTTTTGCCGCACAATTTGGCATGGACGGCGTAATTCTGCTGGCCTTTCTGTTGGGCTGGCCAGCCAATGAAATCGTCATTCCCTTAATGCTGATGATGTATCTCTCCACAGGATCCATGGTGGATTTGGATAATTACACCGCCTTGCACACAATTTTAATAAACAATGGCTGGACTTGGCAAACTGCAGCAGCGGTGTTATTGTTCAGCTTGTTTCACTGGCCCTGTTCCACCACCTGTTTAACCATCAAGAAAGAAACCGGAAGTATCGGTTGGACCGCACTGGCTGTCCTGTTACCTACTGTTACCGGCCTGTCGCTCTGTTTTATCCTGCGGCAGCTGTTACTGCTGCTTGGCATAGCGTAACAACGGCTTCTCTAAATCATTACATGGTCTCAACTAGTCTCTGAACCTCCTGTACAAAAGATATCTTACAGAAACATGCTTGCTTACCCCAAGCAGCAAATAGGGCCATGAAAGCAAGAATCCCTTGTTTTCATAGCCCCGTTATATTAATTGTGTGAATTTATCGTTGTAAAAATTTATTTCTACTTTTTTGCTGTCATCATATCTGTCACAAATTATTCAAATCAACCATCTTTATTTACCAGCTACCTGTTTTCTAATTAGGTCCATAGCATACACAGGCTGGGCCACTGCCAACCGCACAATCTGCTGAGCATGCGGCGCTACAGTGATGGACTCTCCGTGCTTATCCCACATCTCTATGATAGTCTGTTCAAACCAGCCATATTGGGGGCTGAAAAATTCCACCACATCGCCCACTGCAAAATGGTTGCGCTGCTCAATGGTAGCCATACCGGTTTCAGCATCATATGCCTGCACAACGCCGATAAAATCATAGGGACGGATATATTGGGAATCTTCCAAAGTTAATGCCCCTTTTTCCGGTTTGCCGAAATAAAACCCGGTAGTATAGGGTCGATGACTTACTTTCTGCAGTTCCTCCATCCAAAAATGAATGTCATCGCTGACAGCAGCTCCTTCATAGCAGGCATCGATCATATTGCGATAAGCCCGCACAATAGTCGCTACATAATAGGCGCTTTTCATACGGCCCTCTATCTTTAAACTGCTGATACCTGTTTCTATCAATTGAGGCAAGTGGCTAAGCAGGCACAAATCCTGCGAGTTAAATACATAAGTGCCCCGTTCATCCTCCTGAATGGGATAAAATTCATTGGGCCGTTTTTCTTCTACCAGATTATAATTCCAGCGGCAGGCCTGCGCGCATTGCCCCTGATTAGAATCCCGCTCCGTCATATAATTGCTGAGCAGACAACGGCCCGAATAAGAGATGCACATAGCGCCATGTACAAAAGTTTCCAGCTCAATATCTACCCGTTTTTTAATTTCCTGTATTTCCGGCAGTGTCAGTTCCCGCGCCAACACAACCCGCTCAGCTCCTAAGTCCTTCCATAGCTGAACGGCGGACCAATTGGTAGTATTTGCCTGTGTACTGATATGCACCGGCAGATCAGGCACTTTTTCGCGGGCAATCCGAATGATACCAGGATCGGACACGATAATGGCATCCACGCCTAATTCCAATAATTCCTGTAAATATTCCTCCATACCCTGTAAATCTTCATTATGGGAAAAAATATTCACTGTAACATAAACCTTGACTTGTCTGCTATGAGCATAAGCAATGCCCTCTGCCATCTGCTGACTGTCAAAGTTGCCGGCAAAAGCCCGCAATCCATATCGTTTTCCTGCAATATATACTGCATCGGCGCCATAATGCACCGCAAATTTCAATTTTTCCAATGTGCCGGCAGGGGCCAGCAATTCTGGTTTTTGCATGGTATTACGCCTCACTTTTTCTGATAATGGCAACGCCGTCTCCCAATGGCACAACGCTGCACTGATATTGCTTGTTGGTTTTGAACTGCTCTAAAAATTCCTTCATTCGGTAAACCATAGTTTTCTGCCGGTGACGGGGATAATTTAAACGAACCACCCAGCCATTGATTAACACATTATCAGCAACTAACAGTCCGCCCGGTTTTAAAATACGATCTGCCACGGTAAGAAATTCCATATATTGTCCTTTCGCCGCATCCATAAAAATCATATCATACTGCTGCTCCAAGGCAGGCACCAGCTCTCTGGCATCGCCCAATATTGCATGAATACGGGAATCCAGCCCTGCTCGTTTAAAATAATCTAACGCCAGTAAATGCCGTTCCTCCTGCAGTTCTATGGTAGTGATAGTACCTTGCATAGCCCGAGCCATATAAATAGTAGAACAGCCAATGGCAGTACCGATTTCCAAAATCTGCTGCGGACGGTGCAGCGCTGTCAAAAGCTGCAACAGATGCCCCACTTCCGGATCTACCACAGAAATATGATGGGCATCGGCATAGCTGCGCAGCTCTTGCAGAATACTGTCCTCCTCCGGCAAAAGGCCGCGCAAAAATAGCTGTAAATCTAAATCCAATACATCTTTCATTGTACGCTCCTCACCCATTGTACCCATATTTTTCCCGATTTTGCAGATGCCCTTCATAGGTTTCGGCAAACACATGACCATCATTATCTATTTTATCCCACAAATAATACAAATAATCGGTTCGTTCCGGCTGTCTGGCAGCCTCCAGAGATTTTTGCCCCGGATTGGAAATGGGTGTTGGCGGCAAGCCTTCATGCAGATAAGTATTATAATCCGACTTGTATTCATAATCAGAATACCGCAGCTGGGTTTTCCGTTCCGGCATATCATACAAAATAGTGGCATCACACTGCATTCGCATGTTCTGTGCTAATCGGTTTAAATAAACAGAAGCAATGGTAGCCCGTTCTTCGTCAAAACGAGCCTCTGATTCCACCATAGAAGCCAGAATCACCGTTTCATAAGCGGATAATCCGTTTTCATTGGCAGGCAGTTGCTCCCACACCTGGGCAAACCGATCCAGCATCATTTTCAGTACAGTTTCCGGCGCAGTTCCCTGAGCGATAAAATAGGTATCAGGAAATAAAAAACCTTCCAAGCGATGGTCATTATCCGGACAGCCCTCTAAAAAGGCATAACTACTAACATCATAGGTCCGCACCAGATTCCAGAATGTTTCCTCAGTCATAATGGACTCTTTCGCCAAAGTTTCCGCGATATCCCGCAGGGTGTATCCCTCTGGAATGGTAAAACGCACCATATCCCCAATGCCGTTCAACAACTCGTCCACAATTTCCTCTGTAGTCATAGACGGGCTAAGCTGATAACTGCCGGCTCTCAGTTTATTGCCCAGTTGATTAGATTTTAAATAAAATTTAAATGCAGCTTCATTGTTGATAATGCCTGCTTCTTTTAATTTGGCCGTAATATGATTGGCGTTCTCCCCTTGGGCAATCTGTATCAAAATCTGTTCCTCGCTGCCGGCATCCACCGGCGCCGTATTATGCAGCATACCAAACGCTGCAGCCAAACCTGCAGCAGCAACCAACACTGCCGCAATCAAAAAAGTTCTGGGACCTGGCTTTTTATTTTTAAACGTACTGTTTGTTCGTTTCTCCGTCATAGCTTCCTCCTGTAACTGTTAATGGTTTCATTATACTATACTTTATATAATTTTCCAGCTTTTTTCTGCTTTTTCCTGCTGCAAAGCGACAACGGCCATCATCAATCTAATTCATAAAAAATACGCAGTCAAAAGACCGCGTAGCTTAATTTTTCCCTCAACTATTGCCAGCGACTATTGGCTTCCTGCTGAGATAACGTCCGCATTGTTTCTGTATCTAACAAATCGGCATCCCCAAAATGAAATTCATCGCTCAATGCATAAATTTCGTTAGAAAACGACATGCCCAATTTCATTTTTTGCTCAATGGTATCCAGCAACTCACAAAACCGTTTCAATTCATGATCTGTCATTGCTGCAAACACTTCCCGCATAGCCATGATATACCGCCCCTTCCTCAATTATATTCTTATCATCCATCAATTCACTATAAGCCACTCACTAACAAATTTACATCCTTACCCGCTGCTCAACTTACTGAAATGCATCCGCAATCCATTGTACACTGGCATTTTCTC
>USPE01000212.1 GCA_900556545.1 uncultured Peptococcaceae bacterium
TTTTCATTGAGCTGGACGCAGTCCATAGCGAAAGAAACAAACAAGTTGGTGTCCGCTGCACTGAAGGATAGGCAAAGGTAGGATAGCCGACCATAAATCTTTCACACTAAACAATTACCATTGTTCCACCATAGCCACAGGCACATCCATGCGGGCTGCAATCTGTTCCGCTGTCATACCTGCCGCACGGAACCGCTGCGCCACCGCCTGCATTGGCTCAGCCACTTCAATCATGTGCCGATCGGGATCATAAAAACGTACTGCCTGCTGTCCCCATGGCTGTTCTGTCATTTCATGCACATATTCCAAATCAAACTGCTGCAGTTTCTGCACAAAGGCTTCAAAGTTTTCTTCCTCAAAATATAATTCCGCTGCATTGCCGCCCAACCGCACCGACTGATTACCAATCAACTGCTGCCAGCTGCGAATGGTCTGCAAACAAACGCCGCCCGTTAACGTAACATTAGCGCCAAAATCAACCTCCACCGTCAAGCCCAGCACATCAGCATAAAACTTTTTGGATTCCTCCAAATCACATACCACCAGTAACACATTTCTATAATTCATACAGAATACTCCACTCCTTACCCTTATCTCATTCAATATTTATATTTTCTACCGTCACTGCACAACAACGACCAATCTATCTCCGGAACAATCATCTATGCAAGCAAAATTGCAAATGTTTCACGTGAAACAATTCAGAATGATTCAACGCTATCTTTTAACACAATCCGATAGCAGACAAACGATTTCAGCATACAACACTCCGAAATCCATTTCAAAATGTTTCACACGAAACATTTTGAAAATTCGCACTGCATCAATCTGCCATGCAAAACACTTGACACTTGCGTCTGCTTCAAATTTCTAACCGACGATTATTCTCCCAGTTGTTTCTGCCGTTTGTTTGCACGCAGCAGATTTACCACATTCAATCCCAAAGCGGCGCAACCTACCATCAAGTTAAACACCTTTAACGGAGATATCTCGTCATTCTTTTTGGCTTTTACCAATGCACTGCCGTTTTTGGCCACAAGAGCAGCGCTCACACCTGTTAATACCTGAAACACACCACCATAATTCCTTTTTTCATTGTCCAAGCTCCTCTCCGGTTTTCATACTCCTGCTCACTCGTCTTTCCAGTTCCACCATTTTAACAGCTCCGGCTGATGCTGCTCAGGCGGCGTACTGGCATAATAAACCGCGCACCGATATACATACAGCACACAACGATCCAGCAACACGCCCTGCTGCTCACAGCGCTGCTCATACATCTGCTCCGGATCTGCTCCGCGCAGTGAGGCAATAGTGGCATACCCCAAATCCAATAAGTCCTGCTCCATGGCTTTTCCCACACCGGGAATTTTTTGCAGCTCGCCCATGCTTCACCTCCGCCTGCTTCTATCCATCCTTGTGTAAATTTTTTACCAAAGTTTTGACAAAAAAATCCGCATGGCCAACAGTTATAAAAACATTCGACAACACACGGATCATTTTTCCTTACAAAACCTTATTTTGTTATAATTCTACAAAAACCAGCCAATTCCTGCACAGCTTTTTTCTTTATAAAAAATTTGTGACCAATGCACAACCACCATCTGCCATACCAAAACACTCCATCGGCTATCACCGCAGATATCCTTTCTTTGGTGCTTTGCCACCAGTCACACCAATACATCCTTCTTCCCTGTCGATGACATTAGCACCGACAAATAATACAAATTGCCATTGTTTAGTGTGAAAGAAATTATTCCGTTACTCCATGCTCCTGTTGACACGCCACACTGTGCTGCTCGTGGCAGTAATAGTGTTGTTCCTCTAATAGCTCCAACAGCGTATCGTAATTGCCGCTTGTATCGGTATAATATTCAAAACCACCATATTCTGCAATCACACGATTGTTTTTATCAATCAACAAATTTGCTGCACGATTTTTACGCCACATCCATTCATTCTGCCGATAATTTAACTTGACTTCATAAACAATCTGCTCAACACCGCTGACAATACGAAAATCACCGCGCTGTGGATCTGCTGTTGCATCTTTCCACTGACATTGATTGAGCATATTAATCAATCGCACCTTCTGCTGCTCATCTAAGGGCTTGTACACATTTGTTGTTACAGGTTCTTCTTTTTTTACAAAAACATATTCAATTTCATCTTCCTGCACCGGAAATATCTTATTCGCTTCCGTCCACACACTCCAACCCGTCAGCGTAAAGCAACCCAATAGCAAAACTATGATTTTCAGTAATTCTTTTTGTTTCATACGCTCCCCTCAACTTTGCAAATGTTTCACGTGAAACAATCAACATCGTTATCAAACAAATCTGATCCTTATCAATCGCTGATAATCAATTATTTTTGATGGGCCGGATAAAATTCATATTGCTGCTGATACCGTTTTTCGGCGCTCTCTACAGTCACTGTCAACAGCAGCCGTTCGGTTTTTTCGCCCACTTGAACGGTCCAATAGAAGGTTTCTTTGCTGCCAACTGCTATAGGGCAATCTTTGTCCAACTGACCAATAACTTCTGTCTTATTCTTGCCTGTCTCCGCCAACGCAGCCATTGACACTCGCAAATCATTATCTTTATCTTTCCAATCTTCCAGCCAGTTTTCCACATGAACCGCCACCTTGCATTGCAGCATATGGTCTTGCGTGTGAGCCACTTCTTCCATATCCAGCTGCACCTGAAAACAGTCCATTTCCATCCAACGCTGTCTATTACGCAAAATCGGCTGTCGTGCTGCCACAACATTATCTTTTCGCTGTATAACCCAAAGAACCAACGCAATCACCCAAAAAATTATTGCCAGACCAAACATAAGATCAAGATAAACATACCTTGATGAAATATACGCCTCACCTTTTATATAACCAGTACAAAAACACATCATCCCTAAAAGGATACAAAAATACACACGCAGTTGCTCTTTCATAAAATCCCCTCCATTCCATTTGCAAATGTTTCACGTGAAACATTTTATGCATCAATTATTGTTTGCAGCGTTGCTGGCCGTTACTGCCGTAACCACACTGGCATATAGCACCGTCTGCTGCGCCAGCAGAGAAGTAATCACACTATTAGTCAGTGCAGTCTGCGTTGCCGAAGAAGCCCCGTAGCAATTTTGCGCTGCCATACTGGCATACATCAGCCGCGTTTTTCGGTCTACACTGCCAAAAAAGCCAAATCCCTTCTGCCTGCTCAGCCAATCGTCGGCATCCATAATATCCTGCGCAATATGGCAAACTTCTCCGCCCATCATGGCCGCAATGCCCAACGAAGGCAGTTCCCCATGCACACCATATTTATAACCGCCGGCCTTTAACCGTTCATACAACTCTATCGTTTTTTCACAACGCTCTTTTACAGCACCATCACACAAAGCCAGCGCATGCCCTAAGGATTGCGCACCGTTGGAAGAAAACGGCGATTGTTTCAATAGCTGATAGCATTGCTCTGCTTCCTCCAGCAACTGATTATCACTCTTAGCTGACAACGCCATCAACGCACAAAAAGAACTATCTTCGTCAGAAGTCAAAAAAGGATGAACCGCCCTTATCTGTTTATAAAGATAGTGGGTCCTGTCAGCAATGGCTTCATATTGCGCAGCATCAGCAGCGCGGGCAATCATCATCGCCGCCAGCAGCAAATATTCAGAACCCCAAAAACCCTCTTTCAGCAATTGATAGACCGCAACACTGCGTTCCAATAATGCCTTTGGCTCGCCGCTCACATCCATCATCGCTGCCACCGGAGCCTGCAGCATTCCGCGAAACTGCGAAAACACCCCTACCGATTGTTTGAGCAACGCTTTACAGGCCATTGCCTGTTCTGGCTCTGCCAGCTTTCCCTCACTGGTATAAATGCCGGCGCAAGCCAGATGCATCAACCCGCTCTCCCAGGTAAACGCTTTCTTCATACGATCACGATTTTCCAGCAGTAACCGGCACCGCTCTTGTAATTGTTCATCCATTTTTATTCCCCCTCAACTTTGCAAATGTTTCACGTGAAACAATCAACACTGTTATCAAACAAGTCCAATCCTTGCCAATCGCTGACAATCAATCATTTTTGATGGGCTGGATAAAATTCATATTGCTGCTGATACCGTTTTTCGGCGCTCTCTACAGTCACTG
>USPE01000213.1 GCA_900556545.1 uncultured Peptococcaceae bacterium
GGCGGCTGACCATGTCCGGATACCCTCCGCCTAAAATAATAGTACTTGGTACATAACCGGCAATATCAACAGTCTGTTTATACAGAGAACGCGGACTCCATAACATTTCCGCAGCCGGTGTATCAACAGCATAACATTTCCCCATGGATAGAATAACACTTTTACCTTCCGGATCAATTTTCAAAATAGATACACTGCGTGTACCATGTACTTTCTGTCCATCCACGGTAAATTCCATCATTTCAAGCGGCAGATATTGTCCATCGGTTACTCTGGCCCAAGGTTCTGCGTCCTTTTTACTTAAATAAACAGCCACTGTATCATACTTGCCATCTTCATTTTTCAGCAGCAGCGCCGGCAGCTGTTTCATCCCGCTTTGAATAATAACCGGGAACTCCAACGCGCCTTCCGGCAACTCGTGTTTCCAATTAGCTGGCTGCTTGATCGGACTATTGAAAGAAGGAATTACCAATGGGGTTTCATTCAGTTCTTCCCCTTCCATATGATCCAGCAGCAGAACTGCCTCCAAATTTCCTACGCGCAATCTACTGGCATAATTATCATCATCGCCGCTATCCTCTAAGTCACCATCCAATGTGCATCCGGCGCCGCCGCGCAATTCTTTTACCACCCGAGGCGATACGTTGCCATTCTCAATAGAAGCATAGGTAATATGTTCATCATCCAAAACAACATCACTGCAGGCATTTGGCCCGGAAGGATTTACACCGCCGACAACGTGTAAATTTTCGCTGTCAGAACTTGGTGGCCAAGAAGCGCCAGGCCATGTCCATACCAATGTTTTTTTGCCGGCTTCAGCAGTGCAATTCCAAATCTGTTCTGCCAGACATACATTAGAATCAAATGCATATTCAAATTTACCCAAATCAGTCGGATGAGAATTCCAGTAGCAGGTAATTCCATGGGTCATTGGATAAGCGCCTGTTGCCATGGTTGTCCACATTGGCGGTGTAATAGTCGGCATAGCGCCAAGAATTTTTAAGTCCTGACGGGCAGAGCCCATCTCAATCAGTTTTTTAATATGCGGCAATTTCCCTTCGTCCACCATGCGTCTGGTCATTTTAGGATCCATACCGTCAATCCCAATGACAAATACTTTGTTACTCATAATACTCAGCCTCATTTCTTATACATTAAATACTTGCGCTGTAAACCATACAGCTTGATTTCTTGCTTTTATTATATGGCTGTTTGAGGCATCTGCATAGAAAACAAGTTTTCCTGCTACCTGCAACTGAAAGTTTCTCCTGTTATTTATAATTTCTTTTGCATTGAAATTATGGTATACTGTACTGGTTGAAATCCCATTTATAGCCATACGTTTACGTTTTATCGAACTCACAGGAGGCATCTATGAATATTGATCAACTACGTTATCTGGCAGACTTGGCAAAAACGCATTCTATCAATCAGACCGCCGAAAATTTTTATATTACGCACCAGGGTGTGGGAAAAGCGCTCAAAAATCTGGAGCGGGAACTGCAAACAGAATTAATCAATCGTTCTGCCAAAGGTGTCACGTTAACCACATCCGGCGAATATTTGAATAATAAAGCGCAAACCATCATTGCTACTTACAATGAAATTTTAGAATACTACAACCGACCCAGCAATAACACACAACTAACCGGAACATTACACATTCACTGCCTGACCCGGCTTTTAGAAAACTATCTCGGCAGTTTTATCACATTTTTCAACACAACCTACCCTAACATTGCGCTCAATATCACCACTGGCGCATCTTATGAAATTTTAGAAAACTTTTCGATATCCGGCGCCGCTATTGATATAGGTCTAATTTCTCTGGTTGACTTTAAAACCGGTAAGCTTAATTCTGACTTTCTGCAAAAACAGCATTTGACTTTCACACCGTTTCATCAAGAAAAAATATATCTCTGCGCCCACAAAAAATATTTCAAAGGAAAAGTGCTGGACTGCATCGCCCAATTTGATTTTCACAATCACACACTCATCTCCTACAGATATTTGCCTTTGCATAACCCTCTTTTAAGTAAATTTAAAGGATTTATTGAAATCGACAGCATCGAAGCGCAATATAATATGGTCAAATCCTGTTTGGGTGTCGCCTTGATTACTGAAAAAGAATTTAAAAACTATTACCAGCAAAAGAAAGACTGTTTATTATTACAGCCCTGCTCACAGGCCTACCTGCTCTTTGGTATTTTGCTGCCGGAAAATCCAACTCCCATCGCTAGTCTATTTGCCGATGAATTGATAAATCACTTTCAAAATAACTAGCTGTTTTGGCAGTGTTGGGCAAATTGACAGCATAAATCCGCAAGCAAAAATCGGCAGATTATCACTCCCTTGCAAGAGTGACAATCTGCCGATAAAACTATATGCTACTATTCAACTTTAAAACAAGATTTTAGCAATCTGATAACCAACCAATGTATACAATACCAACGCTGCCACTACCATTGGCAGGAACAGCTGCATAATTTCCTTGTACTCTACCAGATCCTTCCGCGCATGCAGCATCCCGCAATAAGGAGAAGCGGCCGGTGTCAACAATGCCACAAATACCATCATACAAATGGACATACAGATCACAACAGAGTCTACACCCGGATACTGGTCAGCAAAGGCCAGTACAACAGGAATCAGCACAACGGCCATCCCGGCATTGTTGGCAAAGTTGGTGGTAATCAACGCAAAGGCCAGCAGCAGGAATACAAATACCAATTCCGGTTTTCCACCCAGTAAAGGCTGCAATGTCTGAATCAGGAACGGTTTAATACCGGTTGATTCTGCGGTCATAGCATTGCATACATACAGCGCCGCAGCTACTAAAAAGAAAATATCCCAAGAGAATGATTTTCTGGCAACCGCTTTAAAATCCAGCATCGGTTTTCCTTTATACGGAATTATCATCATAATTACAATACAGAATGCACTTACCCCAATTACATTGATATTATTCAAAAACGCAATCACCGGAATGGTTTTTGGCAGGAAGTTTGGCAGCAGCAAAGCCACAATATATACCACCACAATCAGGAAAAATCCCAACTGCTGTGCATTGATTTTAGGCAGCGGATCTTTTGTTAATTCTGCTACCGTAATCTTTTTAAAACCGCTTACGTCCGGACGGATGAATACTTTTACAATCAGTAAAAATGCTGCCAACAGCATCAGGGACATAATGACATTATACGCAATATAACTGCCGTAATTGACACTCAAACCGGAAACCTTTTCAAATGCACTTACAATAACCAGAGATGCACCTTTAAATGGGAACATTGGCTGCCCTAAGGTAGAAGCCAGATACACACCGCAAATCATGGTGTAAAAAATCTTATCCCCTTTTTTATAACCAAAATTTTGGCAAACTTCAATGGCGATGGGCCACAAAATTAACATACTGGCCATTGGATTGGTAAAACCGCCGATTACATAAGAGCATAAAAAGAAAATGAATAAAAACACATAAGGACGTCCTTCTAATACTTTTCTGCTCATAAAAAAGCGCGCCATATATTTGGTGCAGCCTACAAATTCCAAGGCAGAGAATAATACCATACCAAGAATCAGAACAATTACTGTATCAGTACCGAATGATTCCATGAATAATTTTTTTACTGCAGCATATCCCTGCAGCTCCGGCACATAACCGGCCAGGGCAACCAGCATCAATCCCATCAGGCTGGGCCAAATACTATCTAATGTAGACCATAAATAAACCATCCCAATAAATACGCCCAAAACGGCCATACCTACTTCTGTAATCGGTTCTATTGGAGATAACATCGGAAAAACTAACATAAAACCTAAACCAATTGCCAAATGCAGCCAATAGGTCCAAGGCATTTTTTCTGCGTTCGCCGTCATAATAATCACTCCTAGTTCTTTGTTTTTTATTTCGTTTTATTTTACTTTTATAAGTCCGTCTAACATTTCATATAAAAAAATTATAAATCAAAAAGCGTACGCAGTTATATAAAACCCCGTTTCAATAACTGCGTACGCCACTCTTTTTTATCGGCAGCTACGCCAGTTTATTTTAAGCTGCTTTGAACTGCGGTCAATTAAAACTTAGCACCTGTCGCATCTTCATCGTTTTCTTCGGTTACACAAGCAGCCATGGCAGAAGGATATC
>USPE01000214.1 GCA_900556545.1 uncultured Peptococcaceae bacterium
CCGCCGATTCATCGACAATACGGCCGATGGATAAGATGATGCCCGCCAGAATGCCCGGCACTGCACTGGGCAGAATAATGCGGAATACGGTACGCACCCGTCCTGCACCCAAGCCGAAGCTGCCTTCCCGATAACTGTCCGGCACTGCTTTCAGCGCCTCCTCTGTGGTACGCATAATCAATGGCAAAATCATAATCGCCAAGGTACACGCCCCGGACAGCAGCGACAATTTCCAACCCATTGCTTTTACAAAAAACAATGCGCCGAACAAACCATACACGATAGACGGAATACCGGATAATGTTTCCGCAGTCAAACGAATCAGTTCCACCAGCTTATTGCCCCGTTTGGCATATTCCACCAGATAAATGGCAGAAAAAATACCGACAGGCGCTGCAATCAGCAGCGACAAGGCCACCATCAGAATGGTATTGATTAAAGCCGGCATCATAGAAACATTTTCGCTGTTATAAGTCCATGCAAATAACGCTGGATTCAAATTAGGAATCCCTTTGATTAAAATATAGCCAACCAGTAAAACCAGCACTGCCACCGTCGCTATTGTGGACAAGCTGACCAGCAAAAACAGCAAAAAGGAAAGAGGTGTGCGTTTATAGGAGCTGATCCGCTGCCGCCAAGTCTGCTGATTGATAGCAGGCAGGGTCTGTTTGCCAGATGTTGCCGTTGCCATTTACATACCCCTCCGTTTCAAAATAGAAAATGTCAGATTAATCAGCAGGATAAATACAAAGAGCACCACTGCTGTGGCAATCAGCGCTTCTCTGTGCAGGTCAGCGGCATAGCCCATTTCCAACACAATATTGGTGGTCATGGTTCTGACGCCCTCCAGAATGCTGCCCGGCACACGGGGCTGGTTTCCTGCTACCATCATAACTGCCATGGTTTCCCCGATGGCACGGCCAATACCTAAAATAACCCCGGCTAAAATCCCTGATTTTGCCGCCGGCACTACAGCAAAAAATACACTGCGTTCATGGCTGGCGCCTAAGGCCAAACCACCTTCATAATAACTTTCCGGCACAGCGCGAATGGCAGATTCGCTTACCCCAATTACACTGGGTAAAATCATGATGCCCAGCAAAATGGACGCTGTCAGGATACTGGTGCCATCGCCGCCAAACTGGGCGCGCACAAAAGGTACTAATACCACCAGACCAAAAAAACCATATACAATAGACGGAATCCCTGCCAGCAGATCTACTGCCGGTTTCAAAACTTTATACAACCGTTTTGGACAAAAATGAGCCATAAAGATTGCTGTTAAAATACCAATAGGCACCCCAATTACAATGGCGCCGGCAGTTACGTAAATACTGCCCAGAATCATCGGTAAAATACCATAAATATCATTGCCCGGTTTCCATTTCACGCCCATCAGAAAATCAAAGACACCAATCTCACCCATGGCCGGAATCCCGTTGGCAAACAAAAATACACAAATCAAACCTACTGACAGCACCGATGCGCAAGCTGCAACCAGAAAAACGATATGCATGATCAGTTCTCTGACACGAAGCATTTTATATTTGGATTTATCCATATCCATTCCCTCATTTAATTCACAAGAATATTACAGCACAATCATCTGATTTCTTTCATCTCTAAAAAATTTTATCATTTATTGTTTCTTAAAAAACAGGAAAAGGGCACCCGCACATATTGTCTATCTCGTTCAGGAACCCCTCTCCATGTATCATATTACATATACTTCATATTTCATTTTGTCACATACCAAGCTGAAACACGTAAACCATTTTGTATCAGGAAACTGCTTTCCAATCAACCTTAGACTAGTTCAGTTCGGACCAATCGGTTACTTCACCAGTATAGATTGCTTTTACCTGGTCTGCTGTCAAGTCGGTTACAGTACTTTCGTTGTTCACGATTACAGCAATACCATCCAGTGCAATTGCAGTTGCTTCTACACCTTTTTCTACTTCACTGTCTTTCAACTCACGGGAAGCCATACCCAAATCGCAGGTACCATCAATAGCAGATGTTACGCCTGTGGTGGAATCGCTCTGCTGTACTTCAATGGTTACATCCGGATTCAAAGCAACATAAGCTTCTTTCAGTTTTTCCATTACCGGAGTTACAGAAGAGGAACCTGCTACTACCACTTTACCGCTCTGGCCGCTGCCTGCATAAGCTTCGCCGGCTGTTTCACTGATATAGCCGCTTTCTTCTACAACAGCCTGACCGTCAGCACTCATAATGAAATCCAAGAAGTCCTGTGCAACTGGGGACAATCCCTGTGCGCTTGGTACTACATTGAATGGACGGGAGATTTTGTAGCTGCCGTCTTTAATACTTTCTACGCTGGGAGCAACGCCGTCAATATTAACAGCTTTTACAGTTTCATTTAAAGAACCCAGAGAGATATAACCAATTGCATTTGGGTTACCGGCAACAGTTGTCATCATAACACCGGTGCTGTTGGTAATGCTGGCAGCATCAGTTGTCATATCTTCTTTTTCGCCGGCATCATTTTTTACTTCTACACCAAACAGTTCAATAAATGCACCACGAGTACCGGAACCATCTTCACGGGAAATAACAGAAATTGCAGAGCCTGCGGACTGGTTCTGCTGTTCTCCGTCTGCACTGTTATCTGTATCTCCGCCGGAGCTGCCGCAACCTGCCATACTTGTTACTACCATTGCAGATAATACTGCCATACTCAACATTTTCTTTAATTTGCTTTTCATTGTTTTTGATCTCCTTTTTAATTAGTATCTCTACTTGCTGAACCAATCATACCGCTATTATGTTAAATACATATGCAAAGACATGTAAAGTTTATGTAAAACAGCCAATGAAAAAACATCAATTTTGCAAAAATCTATGATATTTGCTCAAAATAAAAAATCCCCCATAAGCAGTTTTCGGTTTGCACCGTGTCTGCTTATGGAGGATTGAATCACTTATTCTTTATCGCCGAATTGCCGCTTTGCGCAGCGCCTGTTGCATATTCACTGTTTTCTGCAGTTTCTACCTTGCTCTCTCTTTCCTCCGTCGTTTCTTTGCTGCCTTCTGTCTCTTCCAGGCTGCCAGCTGTCCACTTTCAGCTTCCGGCGGCTCCGCTTGGTTTCACCCTGCGCTCACTGCCCCACTGTCTGTTTCCTGCCAGCATACCTCCGGCTGCGGCAGCGCGCTGTCTATCAACTTAATCATTTCCAATGCACTGCGGAAGGATACTTCCTCCTTCCCTTCGGTCCAACTCAGCTTTCCCTGCCAGCTGGCTCCCTGCCGGAAGAGCACTTTTACTTTGAAAGTGGCGATTGCTTCCTGATCTGGCTTTGGCAGCAGCTCTTGTGCGATACTCGCCCGCTCCATTTCTTTGGGCCCTTTTCCAAACCGCCGGCTCCGGACTGATGCCTGGGGGCTATCCATTTTGTCCATCATGTCTTCCATCAATAGAAGCAGTCTGGTCAGGTTCCCAAATGCGATCTCCTCGCCGTAATACATGTTGTAAAAGGTACCCTCTGGATTTTTGTCCCGATAGCTGTGTATCCGAATGATGCTGGTCTTCATATCTTCAGGTACCACTTTCAGTGAAGCAATTGACATAAATTCACCTCCTGTTTCGCCATCTAGTCCGATAAGCTATACTTTTATACAGGCATGAAAAAAGCGGTTATACAGTGTTTGTTACACTGTACAACCGCTAGATATAGTATATTTTATGTTTGATTGAAAAGTATAGTTTTTCTGACCACTTTTCAGCTTCATTTTGGTTAAAACAAAATAAATACCATGATTTATTGTATTTCAAAGGTTATTATAACAAACAGTGGTTACACTTTCGTTATATTTTCGCTTTTTTTGTGGTGAAAATGAAAAATTTTTTCTGAAAATTACACTTTTATGCTACAGCCCAATTTCTGTTGTTATATAAAACAACCTCACCCTATTACAACCAAAACAACAACTTACCCAAAAAGCACAGAATCTGTTCCCCACTGCAAAACGGCTTTTCATTTTTCCAGCGCCATAGACAACCCACTTTTCTATCAACCGGAGGGCGCAGGATTTTTTTCTTCTGGCCAGGCCGTTGGATTCTGGATGCAGCGCCGCGTACTTAAGGTACGCAAGCAAATCCATAATCCAACAACGCCAT
>USPE01000215.1 GCA_900556545.1 uncultured Peptococcaceae bacterium
CCGCTATCAGCACATTATCATTTTCAGAACTGGAAGCAATCACACATATTTTCGACGAACTGGAAGGCAATGAGGGTATCCTGGTTGCCAGCAAGATTGCAGACAGAGTAGGCATCACCCGTTCTGTCATTGTCAATGCGCTGCGCAAGCTGGAAAGTGCCGGTGTGATTGATGCCCGTTCTTTGGGGATGAAAGGCACCTATATTAAAATTTTGAATGATTATTTATATGAAGAATTGGCTGCTATTTAATGTGTAAGCAGACATCTATTTTGTAAAATGACGTAACCTGTTTGCCAGTGGGATTTTCCTACTGGCAATTTTTCTGCCCAAAAAGAGATTGGCAAAGCGGAGAGAATCATTGCTATGTCTGATTCATTATTTTAAGGCAAAACGATAAAAAATTTTGAAAAAAAACTGAATTTATATACCGGAAAACAGATGAAAAAATGGGTATGCTGTCAAAGAAAAAGAAATCCTGTCAGAATGGAAGTGCATCATTGTGGCAGGATTTCTTCTTTTGAGATTTGTTGAAAATTTTGACGAACGAATTTACTTGCCGCCGGTGAGCGTATCCTTTATACTGACTCCAACAAGGAATGGCGCTGTAATTTTTAAATCAGTTTTGTGCAGGCTGGGTTTCTTGCATATACTGGCGATACCGATGAGGCATATACTGGGCCTGCAATCGCGGATTGGCCCGCTCTGGAATATTGATAGACTGAAAATACTGCCGGAACAGGTCTATGGTGTCATCCTGCTGATGCTGCAACAGTTGGGCGGCATCAGCAGGAGTAAAGGGAATCAATACACTGCGCTGTAGATCGTAAACCAGTGCGCAGTTTCGTTTTTCATCATGAACAATCATGTTCTGATCAGAGAAGCGCCGCTGCAAATGGGGCTGCAGCAATGGCAGCTGATTATGATCCGGTGCAAAACAGGCATAAAAAGTAAGCGGCGCAACCTGCTGAAAACGCAGAAACCCTTTCATATGCTCTAGCTCTGTAGTTACTTTATGGCGATAGTCTTCTACCTGCCGGATAATAGGATGATGCTTGGCACGATTGATGCCGGCTCCCTGCGTGTAGCAGAGCTGCAGATAGCGCAGCCCCAGCCAGTCGCAGTCCGGCAGCTCGCTGAGATACAGCAGATAGAGGTTGTGTAATGTGTTTTGGGACAGCTTTTGCTGAATGGAACGATAAAGACGTTCCGCCTTATCCGCCTGGGTGGAAATGCGGCGGGGATGAGATAATAAGTCTGGCTGGTAGTTTTGCCAACGGGTGATGGTGTAAATATCGGCATCTCGATAGGCATAAAAGAAAGCAGTCAGCAAACCGTCAAAGCTGCCGTCATATAAATACGTGTTCATAAAATAACTCCCTTTCGTAATATCGGGGACAAAAGCCGGTTCTCATTGATGGGACGGGATGACCTGCAATGGGTTTGCCAAGGTCCATTCCGGTTATGTTTTGTCCGTTGCATGATACTTGTTTCGTTTTTTAAACTTGTTTGCTTATGTTGAATGGCAGTGTAAACTTTTTTATCAAAATACAGGCAGCAGATCCGTTGTGTTGTCTGCCGGGGCAGAGGCTGTTGCCTTTGCCGGGAAAAATGCCGTTGGTTCCAGCACTTCCACATTGCTGCCATCCTCCGCAGCATGGTCGGGAAACAGTGTAAGCTGTTGGTAAGGTGAACGGGCCTTAGGCTTTAGGGCGCCAAGTATCATTTGGGGCTGCGGATCCTGGATCTGATAATAACGTCCCTTACAGGTGATAAAATATTGGGCTCGTTTTAACGAAATATGCATGCGGCGCAGATCGGAAAAATCCAGTCGGCCTGTTTTGCGGGCGCTGACAATGCGCTTGGCGCAGCGGATACCCAGCCCCGGCACTCGGATGAGCTGCTGATAGGATGCAGTATTGATTTCTACCGGAAATTGTTCCGGATGCCGCACTGCCCAAATAATTTTGGGGTCGTAATCAGGATCAAAGTTGGGATTGCTTTCTTCCAACAGTTCGTTGGCCTCAAATCCATAAAAACGCATCAGCCAGTCGGCCTGATAAAGGCGGTTTTCCCGCAGCATGGGCGGTTGGGCGATTTGCGGCAGCCGATTGTCCTCATTGATTGGCACATAAGCAGAAAAATATACTCGCTTCATAGAAAATTTCTGATACAGTGCGGCAGATAACCGCAAAATCTGCAGATCGTTTTCCTGCGAAGCCCCTACAATCATTTGAGTGGTTTGTCCGGCCGGCACAAAGGCAGGTGCTTTGCGGGATAAAGCCCGCTCCTGTTTTTGCTGGGTAATTCCTTGCTGGATTTGCTGCATGGGCAGCAGGATAGCTTGTTTTTTCTTTTCCGGCGCTAACAAGGCCAGAGATTTTTCTGAGGGCAGTTCCATATTGACGCTGAGCCGGTCTGCTACTTGTCCTGCCCGCTGAATTAGCAGAGGATTGGCGCCGGGAATGGCTTTCAAGTGAATATAACCATGAAATTTATGCTGATAGCGCAATGTTTCCGCCACTTTTACCAACAGCTCCATGGTGTAGTCTGCCGAACCGATGATGGCCGAACTGAGAAACAACCCTTCGATATAATTACGGCGATAAAAATTCATGGTAAGCGTCACCAATTCGTCTACCGTGAAGGCCGCTCGCGGTCTGTCATTGGAACGGCGGTTCAGGCAGTAGGCGCAGTCGTAGATACAATGGTTGGTCATCAGAATTTTTAACAGCGAAATGCAGCGGCCGTCGGCGGTAAAAGAGTGGCAGATGCCGGCCCGTGCTGCGGAGCCCAGGGTTCCTTTAGGGCCTTGCCTGGAAGAACCGGAGGAGGAACAAGATACATCATATTTGGCAGCATCAGCTAAGATTTTTAATTTTTCTGTTAGATTCATAGTCGTTCTCCTGTTACGATGAAACGGATTTCTATAGTGTGATAAAGTAAGATACCCTTTCTGCACCATTGGATAGAATCGGTTTGGCTAAAAATAAGAATATCTGTTTGTATTTATCATAAAACATTTGTTTGTGTTTTGCAAGAGGAAATGATTGGTGTTTGGAAGAAAGGAGCAATCGGTGTGAATCTGTTACAGCTTGTGTATGATTTTTTATTTCCGTTGCCGCCGGTTTGTCCCATTTGCCTGAAACGGCAGCCCAGACTGCAAATTTGTCAGGAATGCAGGGCAGAGGCATTACAAAAACGAAGTGTGTATGGACAGTGTCAGCGTTGTCACAGCTTTGGTGTTTGCAGTGCCCAATGCCGCACTTGCCGGGACTGGCCCGCTTATCTGGCAGGAAATATTGCCCTTTGGCCCTATCAGCAAAATTGGCAGCAGGTCATACTGGATTTTAAATTTCGCAATAAGCCCTGGCTGGCAGAGGTGCTGGCAGAAGAACTGGCGCCGCTGCTGCCGGATGATTATGACGTATTGGTATCTGTACCGCTGCACCCCAAACGATTGCGGGAGCGCGGCTATAATCAAAGCACTTTACTGGCTCGCGGGCTGTCGGCAAAAAGCGGGATTCCCTTCTGGGATTGTCTGCGTCGAGTGCGGAACACGCCCCACCAGACAGGCCTAAACCGTAATCAGCGGCTGCATAATCTGGACGGCGCTTTTACCTTAAAATCCGGTGTACAGATTACCGGCAAAAAAATTTTATTGGTGGATGATGTGTTTACCACTGGCTCCACATTGCGCGCTTGCGCTGGAGTGCTGCATCGTTATGGAGCAGCGCAGATAAAAGGAATCTGTCTGGCTGCCGGACATGATTAAAGGGAGATGTTATACACAAGCAGCTGTAACTTATCCACAGATAGTGTAGATAGATAATGGCTTAACTAAGGGACAAGCAATTATTTATCCACAATATCCACAGGTGGGATAGCATGTTCTGTTGATAATTTTTTGAAAAAATCATAATTGTAAAAAAGTTGTAAAATAAATAGAAAATGATTGCAAATTGGACAGGGAATCGGTATCATTAAAATTATCTGAGTTACAATATAAACACCGTAAAGGGAAAATGAGAGGGGTATTTTTGATGAAAAAGTTTAGTAAAGTTTTTGTCGCTGGTATTATGGCTGCCAGCATGGTTCTGTTTGCAGGCTGCGGTAACGGCGGCGATGCCAATCAGGGTACA
>USPE01000216.1 GCA_900556545.1 uncultured Peptococcaceae bacterium
CGCTACGTTATATATTTCCCCTCACACGCAAAGGAAGTGACGATAAGTGAATAACAGCAATAAAATATTGGATAAATACAAAACAATGGGAGACGAAGTAGATAAAATTTATGTTAAGCTGAAACAATATGAAGCAGAAATCAAAACCTCCAATCAAAAATTGGAAGATTTGTTTCAGTCCAATGTCAATTATTATCATGAGTTAGTCAAATATATTTTGGCAGGAGAACAGGGAATTGGTGAACTGGAGGCTTATATTGAACAGCGTCAGCAGGACTTATATGCCAGCGGTGACCAGTCTATTCAGTTTGAACTGACAGCATTAGAACAGGCAAAAACTATGTTGGAACAGCGTACCCATGATCTGCGTATTGCAGAAAATGTAGCCATTCAGTCTATTCCCATGATTAAAACCATGCAGTTTAGTAATATGAATCTGGTGCGGAAAATCAATTCAGCATTTATCATCACACTGCCGGTTTTTAAACAGGCGTTGGCGCAGGCTATTTTATTAAAACGGCAGAAAATACAGGCTGAGGCTATGTCAGCTTTGGATGAAAAAACCAATGAAATGCTGTTGAAAAATGCCCGCAACACTGTGGAACAGTCCAAAGCAACAGCTGCTATGGCTTCCGGCAGTTCTATCAAAATTGAAACACTGGAAACAACTTGGCGTACCATTGTATCTGGCATTGAGGAAACACGGCAGATTCAGGAAAATGCCAAACAACAGCGTCTGGAAGACCAGGCTCGTTTAAATGCCATCAAAGAAGATTTTAATAAACAGTACCATACAAATTTGTAAAAGGAGTTGATGGGATATGCCGATTAGTTTAACAAAAGGACAAAAAGTAGATTTAACAAAAACAAATCCAGGCTTGAAAAACGTGATGGTGGGATTGGGCTGGGATATTAATCAGTTTGATTCCGGTGTAGATTTTGACCTGGATACATCTGCTTTTTTAGTGGCAGACAATGGCAAGGTAACCAACGACACTGATTTTGTATTTTACAGTAATTTGGAACATCCCAGCGGTTCAGTAATCCATTTGGGTGACAATCGAACTGGTGCAGGAGACGGGGATGATGAGCAAATTATGGTTGAATTGCCGAAAGTACCGGCAAATATCAGCCGTATTGCCTTTACCGTAACCATTTATGATGCAGAATCCAGACGGCAAAATTTTGGACAGGTATCCAATGCTTTTATTCGTCTGGTGAATGCAGAAACCAATGAAGAATTGATCCGTTACGATTTGGGTGAGGATTTCTCCATTGAAACAGCTATGGTTGTAGGCGAGTTGTATCGCCATAATGGGGAGTGGAAATTTAATGCCATTGGCAGCGGGTATCAGGGCGGTCTGGCAGCATTATGTGCTAATTATGGAATTGATGCAGAATAGGAGAGATAAAAAATGGGTGTTTGTTTGACAAAAGGACAAAAAGTTAGTTTGACAAAGGGCAATCCGGGATTGAAAGATGTTGTAGTAGGTTTGGGCTGGGATCTCAACCGATATGACACAGGCGGCGCTTTTGATTTGGACACAGCAGCGTTTTTGCTGACAGAAGCAGGAAAAACAAGCAACAGCGGTGATTTTGTGTTTTACGGAAATTTACAGCATGCCAGCGGTGCAGTTACCCATTTGGGTGATAATCTGACTGGTGCTGGTGATGGCGATGATGAGCAGATTATACTGGATTTGTCGTTGATGCCGGCAAATATCAATCGTATTGCCTTTACCGTAACCATTTATGATGGGGAAGCCAGACGGCAGAATTTTGGGCAGGTATCCAATGCCTTTATTCGTATCTACAACAAAGACAATGGAGAAGAATTGATTCGTTATGATTTAGGCGAAGACTTTTCTATTGAAACCGCGATTGTATTTGGTGAATTATACCGTCATAATGGAGAATGGAAATTTAATGCCATTGGCAGCGGCTACCAAGGTGGTTTGGCAGCGTTGTGTGCAAATTATGGCGTAGACGTAGACTAAGGAGGAGCAGTTATGGGAGTAAGCTTACAAAAAGGACAAAAAGTTAGTTTAACAAAGGATAATGCTGGCCTGAATAAGGTGATTGTAGGTTTAGGTTGGGATGAAGTTCCGCAGAAAAAAGGTTTTTTTGCTGCAAAACCGCAGTCTGTTGACTGTGATGCTTCTGCTTTTGTCTTGAAAGAAGGCAAACTGCGTGGTACAGAAGATATCATTTATTTTGGTAATTTGAAACATAAGTCTAATACAGTTGTGCATATGGGTGATAATCTGACCGGTGCTGGTGATGGTGATGATGAACAGATTATGATTGAGCTGGGACAAGTACCTGCAGAATATGATCGTATTGTATTGGTAGTGAATATTTATCAGGCTGACAAACGCAAACAGCATTTTGGCATGATTCAAAATGCCTTTATCCGAATTGTGGATGCCAGAAATAATCAGGAATTGTGCAGATATAACCTGACAGATGATTATAGTGGTATGACTGCTATGATTTTTGGTGAAGTATATCGTCATAATGACGAATGGAAATTCAATGCTATCGGTAGCGGTACCCAGGATATTCAACTGGGTCAGCTGGCAAACCGATTTGCATAATAAAGCAAGCAGATTGCAGCATCGCAGAGAAAGAAGAAACAGGGTTGTTTCTTCTTTTTCTATCTCTAAATTATTACATTGAATAACAGAAAAGGAATTGAGTTTATTATGGAATGGAAAGGTTTATCAGATAAAGAGGTTGAACAGTCTCGTGTGCAGCATGGCTCCAACGTCATACCGGATTCAGAACCCACCACCTTTTGGCAGGAATTTAAAGAGACATTTGGCGACCCCATGATTAGAATTTTATTGGTGATTGCCGCTTTGATGATTGTGATGTTTTTCTTTGGCTATGCTGAAATTTATGAACCGGTAGGAACCATTGTGGCTGTTTTGATCGTAGCAGTTGTTTCTGCCAAAACAGGCGTGGCAAGTGATACCAAATACCGTGAATTAAAAGACAGTACTAAAAAAGAACAGTGTAAAGTTTATCGCAATGGTATGATTACGGTCATTGATGTAGATGATGTAGTTGTAGGCGACAAAGTTCTGTTGCAGTCAGGTGATAAAATTCCGGCTGACGGTGTGTTGGTTCATGGAGATTTGCGGGTCAACAATGCGGCATTGAACGGGGAAACAGAGGAATGTAAGAAAACAGCGGCAGAACCGACTGTGCAGATGAGTGAGGAAATCACCGGGGATACTTTTGTGGACAGCTATTCTCTGTTCCGCGGCGCCATCGTATTTGATGGAGAAGGTGTATTGGATGTACGCCGAGTAGGTTTAGCAACCATGATGGGTAAAATGGCGGAAGAAATGCAGGAAGATGAGCCAGATTCGCCATTGAAAGTTAAATTATCTAAACTGGCCAGTCAAATTTCTCGATTTGGTTATGTGGGTGCAATTGTGATTGCCCTTCTTTATGTAGTCTTTTTTGTTATGAATGCTGGCGGTCTGGAAGCTTATCTGGCTTTGGGCTGGGCTACAATTTTGAAAGATATGATTGAAGCCGTATCGTTGGCAGTAGTTATCATTGTATGTGCGGTGCCGGAAGGTCTGCCGTTGATGATTTCTCTGGTGTTGATGCAAAATACCAGTAAAATGTTGGATCATAATGTTTTGGTACGAAAAGCGGAAGGGATTGAAACCGCCGGTTCTTTAAATATTTTGTTCAGTGATAAAACAGGAACCATTACCAAAGGTATGCTGGAAGTAGTGGAATTTTTTACTGCTGACGGAAAAACAATTCCTCTACAGGAACTGCGTAATCATAACAAAGTAAAAGGGTTGTTGGATTTTGCTATTTGTAAAAATACAGCAGCCATGTATGATGCCAATCATCATGTTATCGGCGGGAATGCTACCGATCAGGCATTGATGAAATTTATCGGTGAAGATACCTATAATATGCTGTACAGTGATACCACATACACAGTTACCATGTCTCAGGGTTTTAATTCTACTAATAAATTTAGTCAGGCTTATATCAGTGCTCTGGGAAAAACCGTTTACAAAGGTGCGCCAGAACGATTGACCGCCCGTGCAAAATACTATCTGGATGAAAATGGAGAAAAACAGCCATTAAACTTAGATGACTT
>USPE01000217.1 GCA_900556545.1 uncultured Peptococcaceae bacterium
CAGAAAATTATCCTTGCCAACATCATTCAACACTTGTTTGCAACACTTTTCGCCGTTAAAGAACGTTTCAAGCAAATATAATGGCTTACATTTCTGTACTGTTTCTTCTCGAAGATTCCCTATCCCACTAGTGGTAGCTGCTAGAAAAATCTTCATATCTCAATCACCATGCCACAGCCAGGGCAAGTAATCGTTTTACTTTTCTTCTCTTTTACGATTTCTGTTCCCTGAATGAAGTCCTCATCTGATACTTGCAAATCTTCGCCGAAATCAGGAAACACAAATGCGGATAAATCAACCTCTAAAATCTGATTAATTTCCTGCTCCAGCTTATCAAAATCCCATGAAGCAAATTCCGCTGTCTTGTTATCCACCAAACGATATGCTTTTATCTGCTCCTCTGTAAGGTTATTCGCGCAAATACATGGAACAGATTCCATGTTTAATCGGATGGCCGCCTGTTTTCTGGTATGGCCAGCAATAATTTCATCGTTCTGGTCAATCAGAATTGGAACCAGAAAGCCAAACTGACGAATAGATTCCATGACTGGTTCAACAGCAGCTGAATTATCCCGCGGATTATTCGTATAATCTTTCAATTCTTGCGGATTCTTATAAATAATCTCCACTTTATTTTCCTCCCAATGTCATTTTGACCGGAAGGAGCATAAACCGGTTGATAGCCTCCTAGCATAAAAAATTAGAGCCCTGTATAATGATGATTGGCGAAAATCAAAATACAGAGCTCTGTTGGCGTATGATTAAATTTTTACGAATACAGATTAACACATTATATATTGCACTGTCAATGAACACTTTTTGACTCCCAATTAATTCCATATCACTGTATACCGTCAATACCAAACACCAAGGTCGATATAATTCCCACAGCAGTATCAACATCTTTGTAAATTGTACGTATTTCAACCCCTTCCTGTTTGGCCAGATTCTCTATCGTATCTGGTACTGGATTAATATATAATGCGTAAATTATTCTACAGCGCCGCCTATCTTCATTTTTATTACTACGTTCACAATAAATTTTATAAATCTCCAGCATGGAATTAATGTGTTCAATAATTACGGCTGTTCTAGCAACCGATTGGCGAATACTATCCACCTGCAAAGAAACAGAACCTTCCCACATCAAATCCAATATTTCCAGCGCATCTTCTTTTGCCATCTGATTGATATCAAAAATAGAATTTTCCACGCAATCCCTAAAACATCTGTAATTTTGCAGCAACATTTTTGTATTCCGTAAACGCTTATTTCGCCTTTCTTTTTTGGCTTTCTCCTGCTCGGTCTCCAATCTTTCAATCGCTGATCGGGCACCAACCTCCGCAGCTATTTTTGCCATTTGCATAATATCTTCCATGTTCCTGCCCCCTTACAGTATAAATTATCCCTTATATAAAACATGCAAACAGCAGGCTCTATTTTCCTCCTGCTGTTTTAATGTACACTACAACCCACTTCGTGTACTTGCTTGCCATCCCAACTGATCCAAACTGGCAAGTCCCATCTATCATGTTTTCACTTCATGAAAACCATAAATATCGTTTTCCCTCTCCTGTGACCAAATAACGGTCTGTCATCCAGCAGCCGCAAAATCTCTGCTGTTGTGATTTGTTCCTCACACCATTTGAATATCAAAACGCCGTTTGGCTTCAATACCCGCATACATTCAACAAATCCCCGTTTGATATCTTCCCGCCAAGTATCACTAAGCAGCCCATACTTCTGGGCCAGCCAGCTATTCTCACCGGCTTTCTGTAGATGCGGCGGGTCAAACAAGACAAGATAAAATGTATCATCCTGAAATGGCATATTGCGAAAATCTGCAACCATGTCCGGTTTAACTATTAGTTGCCGCCCGTCACATAGTTTTGTATCAATTTCCCGATTGTCCATGTAAATGGCATCTGGATGATTTTTATCAAACCAGCACATCCGACTGCCACAGCAGGCATCCAATATACGCACCACTACACACACCACCTAGAACGGTAAATCATTATCATCAAACATCGCTTCCTGGCCTAATCCCGCGTAAGGATTGTTGCCGCTGCTGCCACCAGCAGAACTGTTAGTATTGCCAGTTCCACTGCTACTTCTATTGCTGTTGCTATCATGTTTACTCCCTACAAATTCAATCTGTTCTGCCACTACCTCTGTCACCCAGCGTTTTTGCCCATCGTTGCCGTCATAGCTGCTCACCTGCAATCTGCCTTCCACCGCCATCTGTTTGCCTTTATGGAAATACTGTGCTACAAATTCAGCAGATTTCTGCCAAGCCACACAGTTGACAAAATCAGCTTCTCGTTCTCCGCTTTGATTGGAGAAACGACGGTCAACTGCCAGTGTAAATCTGGCTACTGCAGTGCCCGATTGGGTGTATCGCAACTCCGGATCCTTGGTCAGCCGACCGATTAAGATTATTTTGTTCATGCTTTATACCCTCATATAAAAATTAATGTCGAATATCATGTGTTACATCTATTTCTAATTTCTGTTCATCAATTTCATTGGTTAAATCCACTGCAAATGCATCAACAGCATCACTGATTTTATCGAAAATCACTTCCCCATTATTTGCAATTACGTCAAAATCATCATTTCCAGCTTCAACAAAAATCAATCTTGAAATAACATTCGCTGCTACACTTTCCATTGTAGTAATCGCTAACTCTGCCGCTTCTTCTGAATCCATTCCGGCATCTATCATACCTTCCTTAATAGACTCACAAACTTTATAGCAAATGTTTGCTAAATCTCCATGCAAATCATTATGAATTCCTTCTACTTCAACATGAATCCCAATTTCTTTACCTACATTGCATTTAATCACGACTTATTCTCCTTTTATCCGTTTGCTTCCACATGCTCTAGGCCGACAATCGCTACATGGAAGATTCGGTTGCAACACAACTCTATTCTCCATCATCACCTATTACATCTCCTAGTTTTGAATAGAGTATATGAAGACAATTGGTACACAGAAAAACAGAAGACCAACCATTTCCATCAGTGGAACAGCTTAACCGTGTCAACGGCAATCCACTATCTCCTGCATTTACTCCGCAACCGGTGCAGGTTCCGTGTTTTGTTTTTTCGATTTTAATCATCATGGTCACCTATTTTTATAAAACCTATCATAATCTGTTTAAACAATTGACCTATCCTAACCAACTAATTTTTCTGCACCAAAATCCCCAATCCCAACTAATACTATGTGCAGTACGCCCTAGTTGATTACACCGCTTATCTACCTCACCAACTTTCTGCCACAGTTCCCACAATAGTTCTGTGGCTTATAAAATTGGCATTGTGCTGCACTTGGAAACAGCTCACTGCATATTATCCAATTCCCTGCTTCCGCACAGTTACGACAATCTATCTGATCATTTTCACACCATTCGCAACCGTACTGCCTTCCATTTTTCACACTAACCATTATATTTTTTACTCCCTTCTCTTACATATTTCATCTCTAAACTTATTGCCGGCAACAGTATTTCATCTATCACCGGCAACTGTTTATACCGCCTCAGTAATCTTTCTCACTGCTGCAATTCCATTTTCATTCAGCATTCTTTGCCATGCACCCTGGCTCGGTGCCCACCTAAAGCCATTTTCTTTTAAGACGCTTCTCGTTTCATCATCCGGCTTTTCATCAAACAAAATTTGAACACGGTTGTTTTCATAATTAAAATTTACTCGCCCGCCATTAAACTCCCAACCTTCATAGGTTTGCGCTTGTTGTGCTTCCAATTCCGCAATCCGAGCTTTGGCTCGTTTGATTTTTCCGTTGATACTTGTTAACTCATAAGATGGATAAGGTTTTTGCTCCCATGAAAATTGTGTTTTAATCTGTGCATCGATTTTTTTAGCTATCGCATAATCTAAATCTTGAAATCCAACACAAGTGCTGTTTTTTTTGTAATAACGATTCAAAGCCTTTGCAAAAGTCTGTTCTTTTTCCAATTCTATTACTTTTGCTTTAAGCTTTTCAATTGCAGTCGGGTCATCACTACTAATACCACCAGTCCCAACACTTTTGATTTTATCCAAAATTTTTGCAATTTCCAAAAACTCTGCTTGGTTTCGTTCCCACGCTGCATTCTGT
>USPE01000218.1 GCA_900556545.1 uncultured Peptococcaceae bacterium
GCCCTGCCAAACGAATAAAAGCAGTGGGCAGAATGAAACGAAAAATTGCCACAATACGGCATACTTCCTCATTACGCAACGGTTGGTTGTGAGCGTAAGGTGTACCGGCAATGGGGTTCAACACATTAATGGGAACCGAACCAATACCCAAATCCCGCAAAGTAAAAGCAAGATCCAAACGATCTTCCATGGTTTCGCCCAAACCCACAATACCGCCGCTGCAAACAGTGAGGCCAGCCTGCTGCGCTGCCCGAATGGTGGCTATTTTTTCATCATAGCTGTGGGTGGTGCAAACTTGCGGAAAATAACGGCGGGAACTTTCCAGATTATTATGAATGCGGCTCACGCCCGCTTCCTTTAGCTGCCGAAACTGTTCCTGCTGCAGCAAACCAAAGGAAACGCAGACCGAAAGATTTGTTTCCTGCCGAATGCGCGCAACACTGGCGCAGGCTTGATCCACTTCCTGCTGGCTAAGGCTGCGCCCGGAAGTTACAATGGAATAACGGGGAACTCCTTTGCTGTCATGATAATGGGCCTGCTCCACCAGCTTCTCTTCAGAAAGCAACGGATAAGATTGTGCTGTGGTTGTATACCAAACTGATTGGGCACAATATTTGCAATCTTCGGTACACTGACCACTTTTTCCATTAATAATGGTACACAAATCAAATTGATTACCGCAAAAAAATTCCCGTATTTCATTGGCAGCGGCGCAAAGTTCATCTAACGGAGCTTCGATCAGCTCCATAGCCTCTGGCTTGGACAGTAAGCCCCCCTGTAAAACTGCCTGTTTGAGCTGTGTAATCTTTGAACGATATTCTGTCATAACTTCCTCCATGTATCATCAACATTGCCATCGGTGTCATAAATAGTATAAATTATTGCAAATACTGACGCATCACCGGGATCAACCGTTTGCCCAACATGGCACTGACCACGCAGAAAACCAAGTCAGACGGCAGCGGCAGAAACACACAGCTGATTAACAGCGGCCACAAAGCCAATGTAGTGCCCAGCACGTATTTACTAATTAAAAAACAGTAAACTGTTCCGCAGCTATAAACTACAACCGCGCCCACCAATGTGGCAAACAACAGCCATTTGAAATCAGCATCTTTTTTCTGCCAGGCAATAGCGCCAATAATCCAGGCTTCTGCAATAAACCCTAACAGATAACCAAATGTAGGCTGAAATACATATCCCAAACCACCGCCCTGGGTAAATACCGGAACACCAATTAAACCCAGCAGCACATAAACAAACACACTCAACGCCCCTCGCCACGGACCCAGCAAAAGTCCGGCCATGGCTGTAAACCAAAATTGCAGCGTAACAGGTACCAAAGGCGTAGGGATGCGGATAAAGGCTCCAATGGCAACCAAAGCAGTGAATAGTGCGCATAATAACAGAGATGTGGTGTTTTGATAATTTCTTTGCATAGTTAACCTCCAACGTATTAAAAGTTAACTAATTTTACCGCGCTTTTTCCTAATTGTCAACCAAAAAATACGCCAAAGTTTACTAAATGACTATCCCTCTGTTGTACTATGATACGATTGTCACCATCTTCAATAATTTTCCTCTACACCATTAAAATATATTACTTGTGTAGACCATGGAGCGCGAACACTATCTTTACTCTATTTTTTTCGGCAATTACAAACAGCAGGCGGCATTCCATGGGGAATCAAACCGCCTGCTGTTCCGTTCATCAATATCTGCTTTTGTCCATACTGCATCAATCCATTATTTTTTGTACAACTAATCCCTGCTTTTGACAGGTGTCGCACAGCTGCTTGATCTGCCGCTGAATTTCCGGCAGTAAGGATACAGCATAAATGCCTACTGTTGTTTTTTCGGTGGAGCCTTGATAATAAACAATAGCATCTCCACGATTTTCAAATTTCCAGACAGCATATTTGCCGCAAATATCGCCGTCTTTGGTATAAAACTGATAGCCGGACAGCATAGCTCCCAGCTGCGGCAACAGATTCTGCAGCACCGTTTCTCCTTCCCAGCCTGTAAAAAGCCAGCTATCAGCAGCTACTGGAAATAAACTGCACCAAAAAGCATACACATTATCTGCTTCTGCATCTTTTTTTACAGCAGTGACAGCCTGCAATACAGCCTGTTTGCCCACCGCAGTGCAACAAAGCTCTGCATACCGCTGCCAGTGCAGCGCCAGCCCGTTTTCATGGAGATCAAAGAGCCAGCCCAAAAACATGGGATTCTTTTCGCCCCGTTCAATGGATACCAATGTACCGCCTGCCTTTACCTTGCCAGCCAGCTGCTGTCCATAATCAGCAACGGTATTCCCATAAAGCTGTGCCTGCTCCAACAAAGGCGCAAAGGAAGGCTGAATATCCCGATTGGCAACATTCTCATGCACTGTCCGCATGGAAAACACCGTATCATAAGTTTGTTCGCCCAAAGCTGCCAAATCAGCATGCACAAAAGAAATATTATGCAGCTGTAAGGTTTCTGCCAGTTGCCGGGCTACCTTGACAGCATTTTCCGTCCGGTCAATGGCTGTAATGTGGGAACCGGGCAGCAATTTAGCCAAAAAACAGGACATAATGCCGCAATCACAACCCACATCTAAAATAGTTTCACCAAACACATCCTGATTCTGGGCAATCCAATTACAGGCCTTCCGATAAATATCGCCGTCATAAGCGCCGGAAAAGGTGATTCCTTTTTCATAGCTTTCATTTTTTACATCATACAAACGTTGTACATCGCTTTCCTGCCAGACCTGCTCCATAAGCCGATCTGCTTCCCGCTGTCCCAACTGCTTTTTCAGCTGGGTATACATACCTTTTTTATCACGAGCCGGCCGAATGCCCAACTCCATCAAATACCGCAACCCCATATCCTTTTCTTTTTCCATAATCCACCGCAGCACAACCAATTCCAAACTATTTTTACAAAAGATTCTCTATAACCGCTGTGCCGCTAACCTTCACATCCTTTTCTATTCATTGCTGTTTATTCATTGCTATGCCGTTGCTGCTTTTCCTGCTCAATATATTTTTGCACATTGCCCAATGTCCGCGATACTGCATTGGGGTTACGCCGCAGAATATGACTTGGTTTTTGTAGCAGTGCCGCAAGCTGATCCTCACTTTGATTCATAGTGTGGAATATAGAATTTGCCCGGGCTGTTTGCCCCAACTTACGTTCCTCATAATCTGCTTTTGCCTGTCTTAGTTTGTCATACAATTCTTCCCGTTCCTGCTCCATTCGCTCCTGCAAGTCGTTAATATCCCTTTCAATACGGGCAGATAACTGCATTTTGGCAGCTTCCCGCTCCTTTTTTTCCTTTTCAATCTCCAGCCGAAGCTGGGCGATTTCCTGCGCCAGCTGCTCTTTCTGCTCAGAACGCCGCTGTTCCAGCTCATCCAAAAGATGTTCCAATTCCAATTTCTTTGTCTTCATGCGCTTTTCCAAAAGTTGAACGAATTCTTCGCTGCGATCTTCCAAATCCTGCTGCAGCTGTTCTAAATCTCCCTTCATTTTTTCCAGCCCAATCACAATATTGCGGACACCCCAAGCATCTCGTACAGAAACAACGGTATCCACACAAAATACGATGCCGATCCCAACAGCCAAAGCAACCGCTATGGATTGCGGGACAGCAAATACCACCGATTCTAAACGGGATTGCAGCAGCTCTGCCGCAATGACTGACAACACACCCCAGCAAAGAGAGCTTTCTAAACAAATGTAGCCTTTATACTGAAATGGTTTATGACTGTAGTCCCAATACCGCACTTTAAAGATGGCTTCCATTAGTACACCTACCACATATTCAAATAACGTGGCAGCAATCATCCCCGATAAAAATTCAGCAATATAATTCCCGCGAAAAGGCGTCGTAGCAAACACAATCATCATAGCCCCAAAACCATAAATGGGAATCATCGGCCCCCGTAAAAAGCCACGATTGGTCAACTTACGTTCTACAATGGAAACATAGACCGATTCAAAAATCCAGCCTAAAAAACAATAAAAAAAGAAAAACAATAAAATCTGCGTCCAGGTATAACCCTCCATGACTCGTTTCCTCCGAACCTGTTCTATTTTTATTTTCTCCTAATACCCCTGGCATTT
>USPE01000219.1 GCA_900556545.1 uncultured Peptococcaceae bacterium
GCCGTTTCCAAAGACATGAACTCGCGGCGCGACTTGTAAGCCCCTTCGTCCGCAAAACAGTACTTGCAGCGCAGATTGCAGTCGTGAGCCATATGCAGACAGATTGCTTTTACGATAGGTTCGGTATGAGGCTGAAAGCCTTCTAATTCACGGGCATCGCTGAACAGCTGACCGGACATCATCAAATCGCCCAGATCGCCTACAACTGCAGTGGCGGTTTCGTAATCATATTGCTCCATCATCAAAGAAACTGCGGTGTCAAATGGGTTAACCAGCAGATAATCAAGAAAATCCCAGGTGGGTTGGTCGATAACATGCACAGAACCGCTGTTGACATCCAGCAGAATGTTTAAATCTTCAAAGTGAAACCGATGAATACGGCTAAAATCTAAATTTTCCATGAAAAAACGCTCCTTCTATGATTGGCTAAAAACTTGATTGAAAAGAGACTGAATCTTTTTTGAATATTGTAATTCTAATGCAACATAATTATTAATTGTAAAATTTTTTGCACTTTCCGTCAACTGCTACTTTTTTCTTTTTTGGGTAATGGAGTAAGAATTCTTAACAATTCCTTAAATACTTGATAACCATTTCATCAAAAAGACTGGGTATAATAATAGCATAAACAAAATATAAAGGTCTTTTGGAACCGATGTATAAAAATGAAAGTATTTTATCAGAATGAATACTATAAAGGAGTGTTTTCTATGTTGGAAAAAAATAATAACGAGATGATTCAGGACGCGGTATATACACCTGCTGAGATAGATGATACAGATGCAGCAGCAAAAATGGAGCAGGCGCTTTATGTTCATGCAGAACCGCAAAAAAAGAAAAAACAGAGAAGAAAGCATAGTAATTTTAAAGCCATTGTTGCTACCGGTTTAATCTGCTCGTTGGTGGGCGGTGGAATTGGCGGCGTGATTGGTGCTAATTCGGTAGATGTTAGCAGTTCTGGCAGCGGAGCTTCGGTGCAGCTGGTAGGAAACAGTGGTGAAATATCTCCGGTGATTGCCATTGCGCAGAAGGTGACGCCTTCTATTGTAGGGGTAAAGACTTACAGCACTATGAATTATTGGGGGCAAGCGGTTACCAGTGAAGGCAGCGGCTCCGGTATTATTTTTCGGGAGGACGGCTATATTGTAACCAACTATCATGTGATTGAAAATGCCACATCGGTAACGGTGACTTTAAATGACGGCACCGAATATGATGCCCGCATCATTGGGTCTGATTCCTCCAGCGATTTGGCTGTGCTGAAAATAGAAGCCAGTGGTTTGCCTGTGGCTGAGCTTGGTGATTCGGATGAATTGCAAATTGGGGAACTGGTAGTAGCCATCGGGAATCCACTAGGATATGAGAATACAGTAACTGATGGGATTGTCAGCGGGCTGAATCGTCAGTTAACCAACTATACCGACACCATGACACTGATTCAAACCAATGCGGCCATTAACAGCGGCAACAGCGGCGGTGCTCTGGTAAACAGCAAAGGGGAGGTAGTTGGCATCAACAGCGCCAAACTGGTGGCCTCCAATGCAGAAGGTATGGGATTTGCGCTTAGCATTAACGAGGTAAAACCGATACTGGAAGAACTGATTAGTAAAGGGCATGTCAGCCGTCCGTATTTAGGTGTTACCATTAACAGCAATTATCAGGTAGATGAAGATACTGCTGAAAAATATGAAATTCCTATGGGTATTCAGATTGCTGATGTGGTAAAAGGCGGTCCTGCGGATAAAGCCGGTCTGCGTGCAGGAGATATTATCTACAAGGTAGACGATACGCTGATTCAAAGCTTTGAAGACCTGAGCGATATTATTGATAACAGTCAGGTTGGCGATCAGCTACGTGTTTTAGCTAACCGCAATGGAGAAAAAATAACAGCCAATGTTACATTAACAGAAGGTAATGTGCAGGGCTAATTGATTTGCTATGATACTCCCTCCAGATTATCATGGATATAAAACGGTATGATGTGGATTACCCGAAAATGCTGTCGGTTTTTATAACTGGCGGCATTTTTATTTAAAGTTTTGACAAAGGTGCATCGTTTTTATTATAATGATTTTACAGCAGTATAACTCAAGGGCGATTTCAGACAATGGTTTTGGTTTGTCTGAAAATAAAGGGAACATGGAACTATACTGCAGTGGAAAAGGAGGAATGTATGGGAAATTTGTCGTTAAAAAAGTTTACGCAGTTTGCCCTGGTGCTGGCGTTGGTTTATCTGGGTGTGTCTTATCTGCCTGATATTCTGGGCTTTGGGGGCAGTATACTGGATGCTGCTTCGCCATTGATTTGGGGCTGTGTAATTGCTTATGTGCTGAATATTTTAATGGTGCGGCTGGAGGCACTTTATTTTCCCAAATCCAATCGTGAAATTGTGCAAAAGAGTCGCAGGTTGGTTTGTATTTTGCTGGCCTTTGTGATTTTGATAGTAATTTTGCTATTGGTAATCAATATTGTGCTGCCGGAACTGGTATCCAGTATTGATTTGATCGTGAAAGAAATCCCTCTGGCTTGGGAAGAACTTCGTCTGTGGGGGATTGCCCACGCTGATCAGCTGCCGGTTATTCAGGAGACACTGGAACAGGCAAATTTTGACTGGTCAGCCTCTTTAAAACGGGCATTGGATGTGATTGCAGTGGGTGCCAGCGGTATGCTTACCTCTATGGTGGATTTGGCTACCTCTGTGTTTGGCAAATTGGTGCAGCTGATGATTGGTCTGATTTTTGCGCTGTATCTGCTGTTTGGCAAAGAACGTCTGAGCCAGCAGGGCATCAAGATTATGAACGCTTATTTAAAACCGGAACACAAAGCCAAAATTTTGTATGTCGTGCGCACAGTTCATCAGTCTTTCACGAACTTTATTGTGGGACAGTGTACCGAATCTGTGATTTTGGGCGGCTTATGCGCGTTGGGGATGACGCTGCTTGGTCTGCCATATGCTGTGATGACAGGAACCATTATTGGCGTGACTGCTTTAATTCCGGTAGCGGGCGCTTATATTGGCGGTGCTGTCGGTGCGTTTGTTATCTTTACAGTAGATCCTTCTAAAGCGGTTATCTTTTTGGTTTATCTGGTGATATTGCAGCAGGTAGAAGGAAATGTGGTTTATCCGCGGGTGGTAGGCAGTTCCATTGGTCTGCCCGGTATCTGGGTATTGACTGCGGTTACTATCGGCGGCGGTGTGATGGGCATCTCCGGTATGTTGATCGGAGTACCGCTCAGTGCTGCTGCGTACAAGCTGTTTTCTGATCATGTGAATGGAAAACTGACAGGAGAACAGATGTGGCGGAAGCATTTGTAACAGCTCGACAAAGCCGATGGTTTTGCGGAAAATTATTGACGGCTGAAAAATAAATGATACAATAGAGTTAGTTATACGACTGACGGAAGTGGAATTAACCACATGAAGTATAATGTCTGTTTGCCGACCGTCTGGGCACTATGTGTCCGGACGTGTCGGTTTTTTTATTGGATTCATTCATGTTTTTGGCAATCAGTTATCTATTAAGAGAAGGGAGTTTTGTTTTATGAAAGAACTGGAATTGAAGTATGGCTGCAACCCAAATCAGAAACCTGCCCGCATTTATATGAAAGAGGGCGAGCTGCCCATTCGGATTTTGAACGGCAGACCGGGTTACATCAATCTGTTGGATGCTTTTAACAGCTGGCAGCTGGTGAAAGAATTAAAAGAAGCTACCGGTTTGCCCAGCGCAGCCAGCTTTAAGCATGTATCGCCGGCAGGTGCTGCTGTGTATGTGCCGCTGGATGATGTGATGGAGCAGATTTATTTTACTGACGGTATGGAGCTGTCTCCTATTGCCACTGCTTATGTGCGGGCGCGGGGCAGCGATCGGATGTCCAGTTATGGCGATTTTGTAGCGCTGAGCGATGTATGTGATGCTTCCTGCGCTCGGTATCTGTCCAGAGAAGTCAGCGATGGTGTTATTGCGCCGGGTTATACACCGGAAGCGCTGGAAATTTTGCAGAAAAAGAAAAAGGGCAACTATGTTGTTATCGAGATGGACGAGGCATATCAGCCTGCTGCACAGGAAACCAAAGATGTTTACGGCATTACCTTTGAACAGGGAAGAAATGAA
>USPE01000220.1 GCA_900556545.1 uncultured Peptococcaceae bacterium
CCAATGGTATAAAGGCAATATGAACAGGTAAATTTTCTAAGCGCTGCATACTTTGTTGAAATTTTACTTCCATATTATGATTCCATGATGCACTTTCGCCGCTCCAACTCCACCAATTTAAATCCCCAGCATGATAAATGACAGTGTTATCATAGTGAAGTAAAAACGCAACACCTATATCGGTAGAACGCAAAGTTTCTATCTGTAAAGGGATCTTTCCAGGTAAATTATAAATAGTACTGTGCTTCACTGGAATAAATCTACTGTCCTCTTTGGGCATCCTGATTTCTTTAGACAAAAGAAAGGTAATGCAGGGGTATTGATCAACCAACTGCAGCAGACAGGGATGATAATGATCGCCATGTTTATGACTGTTCAATATATAAATTTGTTTATGCTCATCTAGTACAGGTACGGTATCATCAAACCAGTCAAACAAAAAAATATTGTGCTCATCTTCTACTTGAAAACAACTATGTTTATAAAACGTCACTTTATATTGTTTCAATAGTAGCCGCCTGCCTTTTTTGGCACTTTTCCAGTTGCCACATCACCCACTGCAGCAACTCTTTCATCACTATATCCCGGTTCAATTCATTTAGCATTTCATGTCTGCCTCCCGGATAGAGCCGAATGGTTACATCTTCCAACCCTGCATCCAAAAATAATTTGTAAACACGCTGCACGCCATCGCCGCAACCACCAACAGGGTCCTTGTCACCAGAGAATAGATACACTGGCAAGTCCTTCCGAATGGATTGCATTTTTTGCAAGTCGTTGGCAATCTGAATACCCTGCATCAACTCATGGTAAAATCCGTTAGTACACATAAAACCACAATTCGCATCTGCCAGATATTGATCCACGATAGCCTCATCCCGTGTCAGCCAGTCAAATTCGGTACGCGGTTTCTCCACCGCTTTATTAAAACCACCGAAAACCATTTTTTGCAACCGCTCCGCATGGGCCTCCTGACCGGCCAACAAACAACCTGCCGCAGCCATGCGCACCGCCGCCTTTCCCGCAAGCCCATTATTGTCACCGGTTCCCGATAAAATCAAACCGTCAAACATATCTGAACGCAGCTGTATGGTACGCCGCACCAAAAAAGAACCCATGCTATGTCCCATCAAAAATACAGGGCAAGTGCATTCTTCTTCAATCAGTTTCTTTTTAATGGTAAATAAATCATTAATCATCAAATTCCAATCCACATTTTGACGCAAATGTCCCAGATGAGCAGCGCCAGTTTTGCCATGTCCCCGCTGATCATGACAATATAATGAAATCCCCCGCTCAGCTAAAAAACGGCCAAAAGCATCATAACGCAAACTATGTTCGGCCATGCCATGGGCCAATAAAATGGCTGCCTTTGGCTCCGCCGCCCAACATGTACATAAAGTATTGTACGATCCGATGCCGGCAATAAAATTTCTTCCATCATAAACCCCTCCCATTTGTTATTACCTCTATAATAAATATATAACCTTTTTTACAGTATTCTTTATTACCATTCCTATTTTTCTACTATTTTATTCCACCATCAACACGCTATTTCCTCTATCTGACTCTCCCGCGCAACAAAAAAGCAGGCTCTGATGTTCAAAGCCTGCACTTGCTGATACTTATATACTTCAATATTTAGACATAACTTGCCGGATTTACCGTAGAACCATTGATACGAACTTCAAAATGTAAATGGTTTCCGGTGGAATTTCCGGTAGACCCGATTTTGCCAATGGTTTGTCCTGCTGTTACCTTCTGTCCGTTTTTAGCAACCAGCGATGACATATGACCATATAAGGTAGATACACCGCCGCCATGGTCAATGATAATGCAGTTTCCATAACCGCCGTAATATTTGGACATAATCACAGTACCGTCAGCAGCAGCTGTTACATCAGCCCCATAGCTGGCACCAATATCCATACCAGTGTGTAATTTTTTTACACCGCTGATTGGATGAATCCGATATCCGTAATTAGATGTAATTTTACGACTGCTTGGGCACGGCCAGCTATATGCACCTGGCGCTTTTGTTGTCCCGCCGTTTTTCGCAGCCGCAGCGGCCTGTAATCTTTGAATTTCGCTGCTTAACGCCTTAGATTCTGCTTCTAAATCTTCCAGCAAATCAAACTGGGCATTCAAATCGGCATTGATCTGATTTACCAGCGACTGTTTTTTCTGGCTGGCAACCTCCAGTTCCTGTGATTTTGCCACCTGGTTCTGTTTTTTTACTTCCAGCGTCGTTTTCATGGAACTCAAATTTTTCTTTTCCGCCTCCAGGCTTGTCTTTATGGCGCTG
The DNA here is from genome assembly GCA_900556545.1 of uncultured Peptococcaceae bacterium. GTDB lineage: Bacteria > Bacillota > Peptococcia > Peptococcales > Peptococcaceae > UBA7185. The sequence goes on from USPE01000220.1 coordinate 2,306, forward strand.
ACTTCGTCCAACAATTTTTGGTCATTGTTGGCAATATATTTCATATATTCAAAGCGCGTCAAAAAATCAGTTAAACTGCTGGATTGCAGCAAAACTTCTAAGAAATTAACATCTCCATATTGATACATCTGTTTCAGCCGCTGATTAAAAATAGCCATACGGCCATCGTAATCCCGCTGTTTATTTTCGATCTCACCTTGGGTATATGTAATTTTTTCTTCTGTTTCTGTAATTTCTGTGTTGAGTGTTGCAATGGTCTGTTCTACTGTATTCAATTCTGCATTAATATCTCTCAACTGCTGCGTCAGATTATTCTTTTCCTGCTTATTTTTATTGATGTCTTCTTTGATTTCTTTCTTTTTACTATCCAGCTGTCCTTTCTGATCCTGCAAATCGGTAATCGAATTAGCCGCTACACCAGTTACCGGCGGTATACAGGTAATGGAAAATACAGAGAGAACCAACACCGCCACCGCTTTTTTTACCCGTTTCTGCAAAAATGACACCCCTTCTCCAATTTATAAACATCCTATTCTTAAATAATACTTTAAATTTCACAAAATGCAAGCATTTTTCGATATTTTCACACACTTATAACAAATTTTAATACAATCAAGAAGTTTTGTATATATTGTCGTTTTATACAATAGTTCTTTGTCAATCATCTCTATACTGCTTTTTTGTCGGCAATTGGTTTGACATACTCCGGCTATGACCGCATATATTATATCAACAAAGCAAGTTTCTTAACAGGAGGTGTTGTACATGCGTTTTGACCTGCTCTATATCTGTCTGTTATGTTCCGTTATCTTAGCCACATTTTATTTGGTTCTGATGCCCCAACCGGCATTATTGGCTTCTTTAGAGCTACATTCCATGCAGATTTTAAGCCACATTACCGTGCAGGGTCCATCGCCCAGAGCGGCATTATTGCTCAGTATTGCCGGTTTGTTATACTTAAAAATTATCTGGAGGCTGATTAATCCGCCACGCAATTATTAATAGAAACATACTCCCAGCAAAAATACAATTCTAAGCAAGCTTTGGCAAATACCAACTCATCATTTAGTAATATGTACCGTTTTACAGTGTTTGAAAATTCAGATGAAAGCAATACCCACATGTTTCCCCATGGCAAATAGCAGCAGTTGTTTTAAAACAATCTGCTGCTATTTGTGTTTACACTTTTATAACGCAACTGTCAGTAAAATTATTTTTGTCCCTTTCTTCATTAGAAACCCCTCTCATCGTTCACCCAAACCAGTTTCTTTTATCGAATGCCCCTCTGTTACTCCGCCATTTGATTGGAAACAAACTGATAGCCATTTTCCACTTGCCGCAGAGTAACAACTTTATTACCTTCATTGCGGAATGCATCTTCATAATTTAAATAATTGTAAAAGCCGAGGGAATATGAATGGATTTGCTTTACAGGGACAGAAGCATGGCCGCTGGGAAACCATCTGCAACGGTGTGTCCGGCATGAATGAAAAAGGTATGCCGCGGCAGGCATGGCCGGAGAGCAGCTGGTTTTCTGATGAAGAGCAGTATCAGTTGGAGTTGCCCCGGATCTCGCTGCTGCCGAAAGAAAGTTTGGAAGTGACCTACGATTACAGCACCGGTCAATTTACCAACCTGCCGTCCTATGTGCGGCTGAAGGAGACAGCGCCCTGCGATACTGGGTTGTACCTGCATTTCAAGTGCAGAGTACCAATGATGCGGTAAGTTGGGTATTTTTCGGTAAATATCTGGACAACGGCG
>USPE01000221.1 GCA_900556545.1 uncultured Peptococcaceae bacterium
TGCTTCCGGTACTTCTGTAATGTTGTCCAGCATACCCGGCGCTGCGCCTGGTACACGGAAGGTCATATTATTAATTTTTTCTACCGGTACTTCTGTTGGTTTTTCAACCTGCGGCACATAGTCATATGGATACCGATATGCGCGGTAAATCATCGGATGCGCCACTTCATCAAACGGAGCACGATATTCCCATACAATTTCTTTTTCCGGTGTTACTTCAAACAGACGGCAGAAGCAGCCTTCTGTAATCAGTGTATTGCCGTTCGGCAGTCTCTGGGCAGCACTAATCAACTGACTGTAGAAAGTTGTATTTTCTACCAGCGGCATCATACCTTCTTTTATATCGCTGCCTTTAAAGCTCCATTCCAGTTTCAAAGTAACCGGATTAATTTCCAATACACGAGAATGGTCACGGATGTCTACTTTTGTACCATCTTTGCTCATTCTGTCCGGCAGTCCATAACCGGCCCAACCGCCATTGTCAAAAATTAAAATATTGCCTTCGCCCGGCAGACCTTTTGGAATCATATGGCAGTGATGCTGCCCAATAATCTGTCCAATGGCGCGCAGTTCTTTGCTTACGGTAAAGTCCGGACCAATCTGCCATACAATTTTACCGGTTTCTTTGCTGATGATAGCCATAATGTTGGATTCACGAGCATCCCAGATAATGTTGTCCGGATGGAACCGTTCATCACCAGCGTCATACCATTTGTTCGGCCCTAATGTGCTCATGGAATTGATGTGCATCCAGTCGCTCATTTCACCGGTCTGGGTGAAATGCTGGTTTGGATTGCGGAACAGTACGTTTTTGGCAGCCTCCGAGAAGCCCAGCTCATTAAAATGCTTGCTGACATGCCATTCCCATACAATGTTGCCTTCCCAGTCTACTTCGATAATGGTGTCATCCAGCAGACGTTTATCGGAAATCCGTTTGTTATAGGTATCTGTGTGGCATAAAATCAGTGTGTTGCCGCTGTCTGTTTTGCATTCCATACCCGGTACATAGTAACCAACCGGATTGCCTTCACGCTGATAGTCGTGATGCTGACGAGCCATCCAACGTGGTTCATGTCCTTCATCTTCAATGTAGTCTTTATGGTCGAACTTCCACACTACATTACCGTTCCAGTCTAACTGGGTTAAGTCGGTTTGGTCCTGATAAGAAAAATTGGAGTCGCGGATACCCAGGCTGCCCATTACATAACCACCGGGCAGCAACTTATTTGGGAAACCCTGAAAGTTTTTCCATACCTTCACTACATTCCCGTTCATATCGATTAATACAGCGCCAACTTTTTTGATTGGCATTAAGGTGTAACCGTTCCACGCTTTTTCTGGATCGTATACGGTTGTTCCTGTTGGAAATACACTTGGCATTGGCATAATACATTCCTCCTAAGAATATAAATAATTATAATGAAAACTATTGTTAATCAGAAATACATTCCATATTTCCTACACCCATATTTTATATAATTTATTCTGTTTCGCAAATAGCCGCGGCTAATCTTTTTTAAAATTGCTGCAAAAAAAGAAACTGCCGCAAAACCGACAGCTTCCAATAAAACACAAGCAACCATAGCTAAAAAATTCCCATGCAGCTGAAAACACCGAATATCCAATGTTCCCAGCCGCACAGGAATAATCACTTTGCCAACATCAGCGCACAAAAATAAAGATACGCCATACGCCGCAAAATTACCGATTTATGAAATTATTTATACTCCAAAACCTTATCGCCTTGGACATACGCCGTCAGCAGCGGCACATTTTTCAGCAGCAGCCCCTGGTTGGTGCGCTCTACACAGCCCTGCTCTTTTAATGCACGCAAAACGCGGGCAACAGTCACTTTATGCATGGATAAAAATTTAGAAATTTCTATATTGCTGTATTTTTTAGACAATATCCGTCCTGCTTCACTGTCACGGCTATACTCCAATAAAAATTTGCACAGCTGTACAGAAACACCGCCCTCCCGCTTCATCAGCAGCAAGTCCATCAAAAGGGTGTATTCATCCAAGGCAATATACAGCACTTCCTCCAGCAGCTCAGAATGATTGCGTAAATACTCCATACACACATCTTTCGGAATCCGATAGCAAACACAGTTGGTATGGGCAATAAAATCATACTTGGAAATACCCGGATTGTGTCTGCGATAAAGAGTTAAAATACCAACTAAAGAGGCAGCCACACTATTGCTTGTTTTGCGGCTCATAATACTTTCATGCCCTGCATCGGTCAACAATTCCCGGTAAACCACACCGCTCTGCAAGTAATACACATATTCCGTCAGCTCTCCTGCGGCAATTAAAACCTCTCCCCGTTTAAAACTACATTGCGTTACCCCCGGCAAATCACGAAATGGCATAGCATCGCCCCTTTTAAGTTTTTCTTTTATCATAACACAGCCGGCAGACAAATCCCATACAGGATTATGGTTTTTTCCAAAAAAATATTAGCCTGCGCAACTGCAATTCTGCCATATTTGTGCTATGATGAAAGGAAACACAACAAAGGGGATGTATGTTTTGGCAGAGAAAAAAGCAACAGGAATATTTTTTACGGCAATTTTAGCTATGATTGCCGCCACCAACTTTACCGCCATGATGAACACCACTGCGGTAACCATTTTATTGCCCGTATTTATGCGGGAATTTCAAACCGATATTATCACAACCCAATGGGTTGTCACTGCATATATATTAGCCACCTGCACAGTAGCGCCGGTGGTGGGTTATCTATCAGACCGCATCAGTCTGAAACGGACATTTTTATTAGCAGTCAGCGGATTTGCCATCTCTACACTGCTGCTGGGACTGGTGAATCATATTTATCCGTTTATTGCGCTGCGGGTGCTGCAGGGCATCTTTGGCGGCATGCTGATGCCGTTAACCCAATCCATGATTTACCGCCTGTTTCCACGGCAAAAACAGGCGCAGGCTATTAGCATCTGGGCCACCACCAACCTGTTGGCGCCCACGCTGGCGCCCAGCCTGGCAGGTGTCATTTCCGATTTGCTCAGCTGGCGTTGGATTTTCTTTATAGAAGTGCCTATTCTGGCGGCAGTGCTGCTGGCGGCAATACGGATTGTGCCTGCAGATACTGTGCAAAAGGCGCAGCATCGCTTTGACCTGACCGGTCTGCTGCTTTCCTTGGCAGGCTCTCTCTGCCTGCTGATGGCTTTCAGCAACATTACAGTATGGGGATTGCTCAGTGCGCCGGTATTGCTGCTGACCATAGCAGGCGGCATATCGCTGGTACTGTTTTTCCGGCTGGAAGGACGCAAGGAGTTTCCCCTGTTATATGTAAAAGTATTCCGTTATGAAGGTTTTTTGAGCAGTGTGGTATTGCTCTGCGTCGGTTCGATTCTGATTAATGCTTCCAACAATATTTTACCGGTATTTTTACAAAATGTGCGCGGACTTACCACCACCCAGGCGGCGTTGGTGATGCTGCCCGCACCTCTGATTCTGATGTTTGTGGTGCCGTTAATGGGCAAATATTATGATCGTATCGGGCCGCAAACTTTACTGTATGCCATCACAGCCATAGGTCTGATAGCTTGCCTTGTGTTGGCGCAAATTGATGCCGGCAGCGCCATTCTCTTTATCGTTGCAGCGCTAATCCTGCGGGATATTGGCTCCGGTTCGGTTAATATGCCCGCCACCAACATGGGAATGCAGGCCATACCAATCCAATATGCCACCCATGCGGCAGCAGTCACATCCTGGATACGTCAATGCGTTATCTCTCTGACCATCGGACTGTCCAATACCTTTCAAACCGCCCGCACCAACCACTACATGACAGTGTATGCCGATACCGCTGAGCCGCTTCGCTATCAGCTTAGTTACAGCCATGCCATGAGTGAACTGTTTTATTTGCTGACAATTTGCTTTGTGGTAGGATTAATCGCCGTATATTTTTCCAAATCCCGTCGCAATGGTTAATTATAGCAAAAAGAAAGACAAGAAAAAAAGCCTGCTATCGGCAGGCTTTTTTTGGTGCGATGCTGCATTGTCGGGAGATTGTTTGTTGCCCGCCCTCC
>USPE01000222.1 GCA_900556545.1 uncultured Peptococcaceae bacterium
GCGGCGGGAGGTTCCTCCTGCGTTTTCTCCTCCGGCTCTTTTGCCGCCTCCTCTTTTTCTACCTCGGCCCGGGCTGTCTGCCGCTTTTCATTCATCAGCTCATTGATTTTGTCAAAGGACACCACCACATCACCGGGCTCGGGCTGGGCAGGCCCCTCCTGCTGGGGTGTGGGAGCGGCAGTTTGTTCGGGAGCCGGAGCCTCCGGGAGCTTCTCCTCACCGGAGCCTGTGTTCAATTTTTCATCTGCCATTCACTATCCTCCTTTTCGTGAAAGTTGCACAATTTTGCGGGTTAAATTTCTGTAATTATTTTTCTGCCTCCTTCCGGTCTATCCACGCAAAAAAGCCGCCCAAGATAGCACCTGGACGGCTTTCTGCGTAATGTGATAGATCAAATATTATTTTTTTCGGATTGCAGGCTCCGAAAAGCCTTGTATTTACAGCGTTCCTAATAAGAAACAATCATATCCCGAATATCCGATTCTGCCACGGTACCGTCTAAAATAACAGAATTCCAGTGCTCTTTGTTCATATGATAAGCCGGTATCACCGCCTCATACTTTTGCCGCCAAAAATCCCGCCATCCCGGCGCGCACTTTACATTCACCCAAATATTTGCCTGCCGTGCATACACGCAGGCAAATATTTTTTTGTTGCCTTTATGGCGGAGCACCGCCCAATTACTATCGTGAAAGGGATAATCTTCATACACATCTGTCAACTGCATACAACAGGCAATCACATCTTCTTTTGTCTGCATGCTATACGCCCCCTGCCGTTCACACAAATTTTCTATTTTAAACCGACACTGCAAAACAGACAATCTATATTCGCCGCTCTCTGCGCCTTGTACTGCATACCGACAAACACCCTTACAATAAGAGTTTTACCTTATGGTAATACTTACCCGCCTCGTCGGTACGAAAAGCGGCTGCTAAATAATTGTGCAGCTCCTGCTTGCTTCTGCTTTTGCGCAGGCAATCGGCAACACGCCGCGCCGTGGCCGAATCGGCGAACAAATTCTCTATCTGCTGCTCCATGTTGTCACGTTTTCGGCAATCCCCGGCAGCAGTGATGCTGTCCAACTGGGACACAGCAATCTGCCGTTCTTCCCAAAACTGCACCACACTCTGAAACCCATTGTCTTTGCTGACAATATAAAAATTACTTTCCGGCGTTCGGGCAATCAGATAGCCCAGATAGGTGACCAGCTGAAAATCCAGGCCATTTTTCTTGCAGGCATCCACCTTAATATATTGCACCGCAGCCTGTGATAAATTGATGCGCTGATGCAAGTCAAAGGTAAGCCTGTCGGCATAATGGCTGTAAAAAATAATTACCTCATCAACAGCGGACAGCAGTTCCACGCCCTGCATCCCCTCGGTATTTACATTTTCATAATCCACAAGATAAAATGCCATATAACAACCCTCTTTTCTACTTATAAACAACACCGCACAAACAATCAGCAGATGCGGTTGTTGCTTGTTGCAAAATCCACTGTTAAAAAAGAACACAGACCAGAAGCCTGTGTTCCATAAAATAATTGTTGCCGACCTAACTTGCTCTACTGCGCAACAGCGCAATATCGTAACAATTCTGCCGGACTACCGTTTCCAGTTCTGCGTCTTTGTTGCTACGTGTTGTGAAATGTTCTTGTTCGTTTTGTTGGAGTGTATTGATTGCTTCTAATAAAACGGTTTGGTTGGACTTTAAGACAGCTACATCTTCTTTCAGTTCAGACACATCCAGCTTTAACTGATGCATGTCCCCTTTCATTTCTTTTAGTTCAGAAAGAATAAGATGAAACATCTCTTTTGTTTCCATGTCCATGTGGTCAACACCTCCCGCCAACAGTATAGCAAAATTTTGCAAAAAACACAATCAAAAATTAATCTGATTTGAATTATCCGCAAAATGTGACACAAAACATGCAAAATCCGTCGTTTTTATGTAACATGTCACAAAAAAGAAAACAACGGCTTTTCAACAAAATCCCTTCCGGTGATAGATGACACGTTTGCATTTTTGTTGTATAATAATCCCATTGTGATACACTTGCAGCGGAGAAACACTGCGGCAAAATAAAATTATTCTTAAAGAAAGAGTGTGAAAACTATGAGTATCGGCCGTAATGATCCTTGCTGGTGCGGCAGCGGATTAAAATACAAAAAGTGCCATCTTGATTTTGACAATAAAATTGCTACATATGCGTACAAGGGCTTTGAAGTGCCTGACTTTGAATCCATTCGTACCATCAAAGAGCTGGAAGGCATCCGCGCCAGCGCTAAAATCAACACAGCAGTGCTGGACATGGTGGCGCAAAAAATCCATGTAGGCATGAGTACCGGAGAAATTGACCGTTTGATTCACGACTTTACTATAAGCCACGGCGCCATTCCCGCCGACCTCAACTATGAAGGCTATCCAAAAAGTGTCTGCACCTCCATCAATAATGAAATCTGCCACGGCATTCCGTCTGACGACATTATTTTAAAAGAGGGCGACATTGTCAATGTGGACGTATCCACCATCTATAAAGGTTTTTATTCTGACGCTTCTCGTATGTTCACCATCGGCCAAATCTCACCGGAACGGCAGCGTCTGGTAACAGTAGCCAAAGAATGTTTAGATGCCGGTCTGGCTGCCATTCGTCCATGGGGCTTTTTGGGCGACGTGGGCGCAGCCATACAGGAACATGCCGAAGCCAACGGCTACTCGGTGGTTACCAAGTTTGGCGGTCACGGCTGCGGTGTAGAGTTTCATGAAGAGCCTTTTGTGGCCCATGTGGGGCAACGGGGCACAGGCTGCCTGCTGGTGCCCGGCATGACCTTTACCGTAGAGCCTATGATCAACCAGGGCGTTCCCGATTTATTTATCGACGAAGACAACGGCTGGACTGTTTACACGGCAGACGGCAAAGATTCTGCCCAGTGGGAGCATTTTGTTCTGATTACAGAAGACGGCTACGAAATTTTAAGCTATTAATAATCCAGTGCTGTTTTTTAGTAAACAGTATGAAACGACGCAAAACGATATTGTGCAATCTATCAGCAAGACACTATTGCAGCGTCTTTTAAAAGTTAATAGAAAGACAGCGCCTTTCATTGAAAACAACACGGAAAGGCGCTGATTTTTATGTTTTTTAAGCCAATGCGCTCATGATACTTGGCCATTCCATATTAAAAATCAAGTACACTTATATCATCCTTTTGCAGTTTCGTTGACACTATTCTTTTCTGTGTGGTATCCTAATAAAATATACATTTATATTTTCAATCTTATAATAAAAGGGGGAGATTGCTGCAATGCAGAACCGCGAAAAATTTGCGTCCCGCTTGGGATTCATTCTCATTTCAGCAGGCTGCGCCATTGGGCTGGGCAACGTGTGGAGATTTCCATACATTACAGGCCAATATGGCGGCGCAGCATTTGTATTAATTTATTTACTGTTCCTGCTTATTTTGGGCATGCCTATCATGGTAATGGAATTTGCCGTAGGCCGCGCCAGCCAGAAATCGGCAGCGCGCAGCTTCCATGTGCTGGAACCAAAAGGAACCAAGTGGCATCTCATCAGCTATCTTGCCATTGCCGGAAACTACCTGCTGATGATGTTTTACACCACCGTTTGCGGCTGGATGATGGCCTACATGGTAAAAATGATAACCGGAGAATTTAACGGTTTGACACCGGATCAAGTGGGCGGCGTGTTCAACGGCATGCTGGCGCAGCCCGGCTACATGACAGTCTGGATGATTATAACGGTTATGATCGGCTTTTTTGTTTGCAGCCTGGGGCTGCAAAACGGTGTAGAGCGCATCACCAAAGTGATGATGAGTTCGCTGTTTATCATCATGATTGCACTGGCAATCCGCAGTGTAACACTGGAAGGCGCCGGAGCCGGCATTGCGTTTTACCTGGTTCCCGACTTTGGCCGTATGCTGGAAGCAGGCATTGGCGAAGTGGTATTTGCCGCTATGGGACAAGCGTTCTTTACGCTGAGTTTGGGTATCGGCGCGCTGGCCATCTTTGGCAGCTACATCAGCAAAGACC
>USPE01000223.1 GCA_900556545.1 uncultured Peptococcaceae bacterium
TCGTTCTGAAATACACACAGTCCAATTCCGTATGCTTTGTAAAAGATGGACAGGCAATCGGCATTGGCGCCGGTCAGCAATCTCGGGTACACTGCACTCGGCTGGCCGGCAACAAAGCGGACAACTGGTACTTACGCCAGCATGAAAAGGTACTGAATCTGCCTTTTAAAGAAGATGTGCGCCGTGCAGACAGAGACAACGCCATTGATGTGTATATCTCCGACGATTATGAAGATGTATTGGCAGATGGTGTGTGGGAAGCCACCTTTACCAGTAAACCGGAACCATTTACCCGGGAAGAAAAGAAAGCCTGGTTATCTACCATGACCGATGTGGCTTTGGGCAGCGATGCGTTCTTTCCCTTTGGTGATAATATTGAACGGGCACATAAAAGCGGCGTAGTATATGTTGCCCAGTCGGGCGGCAGCATTCGTGACGACAATGTGATTGAAACCTGCGACCGTTATGATATGGTAATGGCATTTACCCATGTGCGTTTATTCCACCATTAATTGTGTGATGGGGGTATAATTACAGAAATTTTTTTCAATACTATATGTGAAAGGGTGTGATTTTATCAGAGTACCTAGACACATTGGAATTATTCCTGACGGTAATCGCCGTTGGGCAAAAAATGCCGGATTGGAAAAAAAGGACGGTTATGCCCATGGGCTTGCTCCGGGGTTGGATTTGCTGCGGTTGGCTCGTGATGCCGGTGTAGAGGAAATTACCTTTTATGGGTATACCACTGATAATTGCGGGCGTCCGCCGGAGCAGGTAAAAGCATTTTCCAGCGCCTGTGCGCAGGCTGTGGAACTGATGGCTGCCGAGCCGGTTTCGCTATTGGTGGTCGGTAATGCTGATGGTTCCAGTTTTCCGCAGGAAATCAAAAAATATACCAGCCGCACCGACTTGCATGGCGGCGGCATTAAGGTAAATCTTTTGGTGAACTACGGTTGGGAATGGGACATGGCAGATATGGAGCAGCCTGGCAGGGAACGATCTAAAATCCGCGCAGGGCTGCATTCTCATGATGTATCCCGTATTGATTTGATCATCCGTTGGGGCGGCATGAGAAGGTTATCCGGTTTTTTGCCGGTGCAGAGTGTATATGCCGATTTCTTTGTGGTGGATCGGTTATGGCCTGATTTTCAGCCTGAGGATTTTTATGACGCATTGGATTGGTATCAGCGGCAGGATGTGACCTTAGGCGGATAGTTAATGATAGAAACAAACAGATATAAAAACAGAGAATCGCTGTATGAAGGAATTGATACTTGATGCAGCGATTTTTCTTTTGCTGATTTTACTGTCCGTAGCGGATACGTGCATTGGTGCATAACGATATGAATTGACGATGGAGCGCGGCGTTGCGAAAAAATTGGCCAGGAAAAAAGGCAGAGCTGCATAATTTTTGCAGAAGTTTTGGGTGAAAGATTATTTTTCTGCAAAGTGGTGCATACTATAGAGAAAGATGGATTGGCATCTATATGTATGGAGGTGGCTGCTGTGGATTTGGCTCAGGAGTTGGAGGAAGCAAAATGTCAATGGCATAATATGCAAAGTGTGTATAACGAGGTGAGTGATCCTGCCTTGATTGATGCGGTTATTTATCAGGTGATGGCTGCAGAACGGCGGTATGAATATTTGCTGCGGCTGGCAAAAGCAGAATCGCTAAGCTGTGAAAATATCCCAGTTCGTTGACATAATTGTCTGCCATGCCGCATAAAATAAAACAGAATATCATAGCCGGGGGGACGTGTTATGCCGCATATCCAGATGGATACTGTTTTATTTGTATTTTTTGCAATTGCTTTGATTTTTTTAATTGCCCGTTTGGCTACAGCGCCGATGCAGGTGATGGTGAAGCTGCTGATGAACTCCATGTTATCGGTGGTCATCTTATGTTTTATCAGTATGATTGGTGAGTATTGGGGTATTCATCTGCCTATTAATCCGGTGACGGTGTTGTTGATTGCAATTTTGGGTTTGCCCGGGTTGTTGTTGATCTCTGTATTGTATTTTCTTTTGGTCTGATGGCGTGGTCAAGCGGCATGGTGAATATCCTTACTGCAGGGTGATGATGTCCAGGCTGTCGGATCGGAGCAGTGCGCAATATCTGGGCAGAGGCTTTTATCTGCAGGAAATGAATGGGGGCAAAATAAAAAATCATGGAAGACTGTTGAAGGTCTTCCATGATTTTTTATTTTGCTAAAAGCGTATTTGATCATTACAAAGTATAAGTGCGGCTGGTGGCTGTAAATTATTTGAACATTCCTTTTAATTTGCCTAACAGCCCTTTCTTTGGATTAATCATATCATTGATTTCTTTTTTGAAGATAGACTCACTGATTGCCCCTGGCAGCGATTCTTTCATTTCACCCTGCAGGAAGAATACAGACTGGGGAACGCCCATCAGTTGTAAAGATTTGAAAGTAGCCAGGCCATCCGGTGTTTTTACATCCATACCATAGAAATTAACTTGGCCTTCAAACTGAGCAGCCATTTTTTCGGCTACAGGTGCCAGTTGTTTACAAACAGAACAGGTTTCTTTAGAAAATACGACAATGCAGGTTTCTTTATTTTCTTTGGTAATTTGCTCAAACTGTTCTGCAGTAATCTGAGGTAGATTCATCATACTTAATCACTCCAATATCCAAATTTTCATTATGATAATTATATTGTACTTGAAATTAGGGCATTTGACAAATACCTTTTTCATATTTTGCAAAAAAATTCATAACAAGTAATTTTGCAAGTGAAAAATAGATAAACGTCGGCTTTTGATTAAAAAAATAAGTTTTCCACGCTTATTCACAGGTTTTGTTGAGAAATCCACTATACTATACACAGAAGAAACCGCCAATTGATGGGTTATGCACAGAGTTATCCACACTATCCACAGAAATCAAGGATAAATAATACATATTTTTATATTTGATTGTATATCTTTTTCTGATGGAATTATGTTTTTCCGGAAAGAACAAACTGCGTTTTTATCGAAGTATATTCTATATTGTAGAAAAAAGTGTCAATGTATAAAATGAAATGGACAGTATTTAAAAATACAAAAACAAAGGATTGACTGACTGGTTGCGGCGTAGAAAAGAACAGTGTTATAATAAATAAATCCGCAGTTGAATTAAATTATATGAAGGTTGATTGTATATAAGACGCAGCTGAAAACAATGTTACATAAAAGTTGGATTGAATGATGGATGGAGGAAATTATGCTGAAAACATATCGTACTGTAAAAGAGTTTGGTCAGGATGAAATTGTAATTGAAAAGTCAACCTTTATTGGTTATGCCAAGCCGGTAACTGATGAGGACGAGGCGCTGGCATTTATTCAGGAGATAAAAAAGAAGCACCGGGATGCCACCCATAATGTGCCGGCCTATGTGCTGGGCGAGCACAACGATATTCAGCGCTGTAATGATGACGGCGAGCCGTCAGGCACTGCCGGTGTGCCTGTATTGGAAGTGCTGAAAAAAGAAGATGTGCGCGATGTAGCGGTGGTGGTGACCCGTTATTTTGGGGGCATTAAGCTGGGCGCCGGCGGATTGGTGCGAGCTTACACCAAAGGCGCTAAAATTGCTTTAGAAGCTGCAGGATTTATTACTAAGGTGTTATATCAGGTAATTGTGGTTTCGGTTGATTACACCATGCTAGGCGCGTTACAGAACCAGCTGCGGTTAAAGCAGTATGATACCAAGGATATTGTTTATGATGAAATGGTACATTTGCATGTATGGGTAGCAGAGGATGATGTAGCCGGTTTTAAAGCGCAGATAATAGAATGGACCAATGGACGGGCTGTGATAGAGGATGGGGAAGTCAGCTACAGAATTATAGAATAAGGGCTGAAACAAAATTTTGGTAAAAGCAGCTGGGCAATGGTACGCAATCAGCTTTCTATGGATAATAACATTCAGGCGCGTATTATGAAGTACGAAAATTATTGATTATGGGGTATCTA
>USPE01000224.1 GCA_900556545.1 uncultured Peptococcaceae bacterium
CTGCTGAACCCGCAGCCATTGAAGCAGCAGTCAAACTGTCCAGCCGGTATATTACCGATCGTTTTCTGCCGGATAAAGCCATTGACTTAATTGATGAAGCGGCATCCAGAGTGCGGCTGCAAAGCTACATGGCGCCGCCGGATGTAAAAGAACTGGAAGCAGAAATTGAACGCTTAGGCAAAGAAAAAGAGGCTGCCGTTATCAGTCAGGAATATGAAAAAGCTGCCCAGTACAGAGATGAAGAAAAACAAAAACGGGATGAACTGAACAAGCTGAGCGAAGAATGGAAAAACCAGACAACCGCCCAGACAAAGGTAGTAACCGAAGAAGAAATTGCTAAAATCGTTTCTAATTGGACCGGTGTACCTGTTACCAAACTGCAGGAAGAAGACACCCAGCGTTTGCTGAAGATGGAAGAAATTCTGCATCAGCGTGTCATCGGTCAGGATGAAGCCGTGAAAGCAGTGTCCCGTGCAGTGCGGAGAGCCCAGTCCGGTTTGAAAAATCCAAAACGGCCGATTGGTTCCTTCCTGTTCTTAGGGCCGACCGGTGTAGGGAAAACAGAACTGGCCCGCGCTCTGGCAGAAGCCTTGTTTGACAACGAAGATGCCATCGTGCGGATTGATATGTCTGAGTATATGGAAAAACATTCTGTATCCAGATTGGTAGGCGCACCTCCGGGATATGTGGGTCATGACGAAGGCGGCCAGCTGACAGAAGCAGTGCGCCGCAAACCGTACTCCATCATTTTGCTGGATGAAATTGAAAAAGCCCATCCGGATGTATTTAACATCTTGCTGCAGGTGTTGGATGACGGACGTTTAACCGACAGTCAGGGCAGAACGGTAGACTTTAAAAATACCGTAATTATCATGACGTCTAACGTTGGCGCCAGCAACATCAAAACAGCGGGCACTATGGGCTTTAATGCCGAAACCACCAAAGCAGAGGAACAGGCTGCCTATGATAAAATGAAAGCCCGCGTCATGGATGCGTTAAAAGCAACTTTCCGTCCTGAATTTTTAAACCGTATCGACGAAACCATTGTGTTCCATGGGTTGGAAAAAGAACACATCATGAAAATTGTAGATTTGATGTTGAAGGATTTGCGCAAACGGCTGCAGGAACAGGAAATTGAGCTGGATATTACCACAGAAGCCAAAGAAAAACTGGTAGAAGAAGGGTATGATTCGGCATACGGCGCAAGACCGCTGCGCAGAACCATTCAGCGGCAGGTGGAAGACCCTCTGGCAGAAGATTTGCTGCGCGGCCGTTACCATGCCGGCGATACTGTCAAAGTAGATGTGACCAAAGATGGAATCACACTTTTGAAAGATGGGGAAATTGAGCAGGTAACAGAATAAATCAATATGTAAAAAGTTTTGTTAAAGGCACTCTTTTGCGGATGATACCGCAAGAGGGTGCCTTTTTTTGCGTTGACAGTGCCAATTTATACAATTGTCGTGCAACTGGGGAGAATTTCGTTTTCTTATCGCAAAATTTTTGTTATAATGAATAGATATTTAGGACAGAAGTGTTTTTAAATAATAGGATTTAAAAACATAAAATATTTTGTTTTATGATGGAGTTGTCAATAATCTATGATTAAAGAAAATCAGAAATATCTGAATCGTTTGCAAATTGTATTGGATATGAGTTTGGTGATTGCTGCCATGGGCATTGCCTATTGGGGACGGTTTGTGTTGCTGGATGGCAATATCTCTCTGACGCAGGAGCAGATTATTAAAATTGTGGGCTGGACCATTCCGGTTTATGGGATTTTATATTCCAAACTGGGATTATATCGGCCAAAACGGCGGGAATCACTATTTAAGGAATGTGTGGAAATTTTTCAGGCCAATGTGCTGGGGATTATTTGTTTGATGGTTGGATTGTTCTTTTTTAAAATTGTAGATTTTTCCCGTGGGATGCTGGGCATCTTTTTCGTTGCCAATGTTATGCTGATGCTGCTGGAACGGTTGGCCATTCGAGTGGTGCTGCGCCAGTTCCGTCGGCAGGGATTTAATCTGCGTCATTGTCTGGTGATTGGCGCCAATGAGATCAGCGATGATTTTATCAATCGCATAGAAAAAAATAAGCATTGGGGCTATCGCATTGAGGGGATTTTGGATAACTGGATCGGTCCGGAAAAAGAGTACAGAGGTTATCCGGTGTTAGGCGGTATTGATAAGCTGGTAGATGTATTGCTGCATAAATATTTTGATTTGGTAGTAATTGCGCTGACCTCGGAAGATACGGAGGAATTGGGCTATATTTTGGCCCAATGTGAGAAAGCCGGCGTAAAAAGCAATGTAATACCGTATTACTATAAATATGTGCCCACACAGCCTTATATGGACGATCTGGACGGCCTGCCGGTGATTGATACCCGCCGTGTGCCGCTGGACAACTGGTTTAAGAGCGGATTAAAGCGTACATTTGATATTTTGTTTGCGTCTGCGGCAATCTTGCTTACGTCGCCCATTATGCTATTGTCGGTGATTATGATTAAACTGACTTCGCCCGGTCCGGTGATTTTCCATCAGGAACGGGTGGGCTTAAACCGCAAGCAGTTTATGATGTATAAGTTCCGTTCCATGCACGTGCAAACTGACGAGGAAGAACGGGAGCAGTGGACCACCAAAAACGATCCCCGCAAAACAAAATGGGGTTCTTTTATGCGCAAGACCAGTATTGATGAACTGCCGCAGTTTTTCAATGTGTTGAAAGGCGATATGTCAGTGGTGGGCCCTCGGCCGGAGCGTCCCTTCTTTGTAGAAAAATTCCGTGAAGAAGTGCCCCGTTATATGATTAAGCATCAGGTTCGGCCCGGTATTACCGGTTGGGCGCAGGTAAATGGTCTGCGGGGAGATACGTCCATTGAGGAACGGATCAACCATGATTTATATTATATTGAAAATTGGACCTTTTCCTTTGATTTGCAGATCATATTTTTGACGGTGTTTAAGGGGTTGGTCAATAAGAATGCTTATTAATGCGGGCGAACTTGTAAGGACGAACTTGTAAGGACGAACTTGTTCTTTTTCCGCATAGCTGCGTTGTTTTCAAATTTGTTTGCTTGCGTACCGGAAGTACGCCGCGCTGCGCAAATTTGAAAGCCGCCTTGCTCTGCGAAAAAATTCCTGCGTTCTGTATCGTGCAGTTGTGTATGAAAATGGTGAATAAAAGGTGATTATTATGTGGGATGAAATAGTGAAAGAATTTACCAAAAATCCACGAGATGTCCATACAGTACCGATGAATAACAAAAAACCAAGATGGTTTTTTGTTTATATGGAGAATGGAAAGGTTTATATTGATGAGGCAAGAAATCATGTTCCAAGTAGTTCGTTAAAACAGAGATTGGTTTTACACAAAGATGAGTTAGAAATTATGAAGGAATTGTACAAGCGAAGAAAATTAGGGGAAAAAGTTTCTAAATTGGCGATAGACAATAGTCGAATGTCAGTATATTGGTATGGTATTTTTGCAGATTTGAATATTTAAATAAGGGAGCTGTTTTATATGGAAACAATGGAATATGGGGTGCGCTACCAGCAATGGTTGAATGATTCACAGATGGAGCCGGAGTTGTTGCAGGAGTTGGAAGCAATAAAAAATGATGACAAAGAAATTTATGAACGATTTTATCAGGATTTAACCTTTGGCACAGGTGGACTGCGCGGCATTATGGGCGCAGGTACTAATCGTATGAATATATATACGGTGCAGAGAGCAAGTACAGGTCTGGCATTGTATTTGCTGTCCACTTATGGTTTGGATGCTATGCAGCGCGGTGTAGTGATTGCTTATGACAGCCGCCGCAATTCTCAGCTGTTTGCCCGCGAAACGGCGCTGACATTAAATTCTTTTGGCATCCGTACCTATGTGTTTGAACGGCTGACACCAACGCCGGAGCTTTCCTTTGCGGTCCGTGAGCTGGGCTGCATCGCCGGC